>CAZIVZ010000025.1:0-15541 GCA_964542495.1 uncultured Aquihabitans sp. | reverse complement strand
GGCCACGTGGAAGTACATGCCCGTGTGGGCGTGCACCCGGTTGGCGTAGCCCCGGTCGTTGGCGTAGAGCCAGTTGACCTGCTCGGTTGCCCACTCGAGGTGGTCCTCGTAGTGCTCGTCGAGCAGCCAGTAGATGGCGACGTACGAGCCGGCCCGCACCGCGGGGACGAACGGCGTGTCGTCGGGGAAGCGCAGGTCCTTCAGGTCACGGGTGGCGACCCAGCGCCGGCCGGCGAACAGCCACGGGCCGATCATGCACCCGGCGTAGAAGTGGTCCCGCTCGTACCAGCGGTTGTAGGCCACCTCGTGGCCTCGATGGGGCTCCACGATCGTCACCAGCGCGCCCCCGAGGCGCACGGGCCGTTCGCTGTCCCTGCCGCTGCCGAGCTCCTGCACGTGACCCTCCTCAGGCGTGTGGGCCGAGAGTGTGCCACGCACCGCCCGTCACCCGCCCCGATCCACGAGGTGCGCGTGCTCGAGGTCGCCCAGCAGCACCGAACACGCACACCTTCCGTGGGGCGGCGTGGGGTGGGGCGGGGCGGGTCAGCGGGTGGCGACGGCGGCTTCGACGAGGGCGGCGGTGGCGAGCAGGCGGGGCTCGTGGTGGTCGGGGGCCACGAGCTGGAGGCTGGCGGGGAACACGCCACCCGAGGGCACCGGGACGGCCACGGCCGGGTGCCCGGCGAGGTTGATCGCGGCGGCGGCACGGTTGGGCGCGATCGGGTGGTCGGCGAGGCGCGGCGGGTAGATGGTCATGCCCGGAAGGGCGATCACCCCCACCCGGCCGAACACGTCGGCCAGCTCCTGGCGCCAGGACTCGCGCCGCTCCCGGGCCTCGCCCATCTCGGCCGGGCCCACCGCCTGGGCGAAGGTGAAGCGCTCCACGAGGTCGTCGCCCAGCTCGTGTCGAGACCGGCGCCAGATCTCGTCGTTCACCACCAGCGCCTCGCCGAACAAGAGGGTGATGGCCGCGTCGTGGGCCAGGTCCCACCCCGGCAGCTCCACGTCCTCGGCCACGAACCCGGCCTCGAGGAGCGCCGAGTCGATGGCGGCGTCGATGGTGGGATCGGTGCCGGGGATCCGCAGCCGCCCGACGGTCGGGCTGGGGGCGAGGGCACCGTCGGTGAGGCGCGGGTCGAGCAGCGTGGCCCCGGCGGCCAGATCGGCCACCGTGCGGGCGAGCACCCCGACGGTGTCGAGCGACGGGGCCAGCGGCCACACCCCGGCCAGGGGCACCTGGCCGAAGGTGGTCTTGAGCCCGGCCACGCCGCAGCAGGCGGCCGGATTCCGGATGGAGCCCGCGGTGTCGGTGCCGATCCCCACGTCGGCCTCGCCGACCGCCACCGCAACCGCCGAGCCGCTGGACGATCCGCCCGGGATCCGGCTGGGATCGAGGGGGTTGCGGGGCGTGCCGTAGTGGGGGTTGACGCCGGTGGCACCGAAGCACAGCTCGTGGAGGTTCGCCTTGCCCACGATGCGAGCCCCGCCCGAGCGAGCCCCGGCCAGGCAGGCGGCATCGGCGGGAGCGGGCTCGGCGTGGCGGGCCACGGCGGGCGAGCCGGCCGTGGTGATCACCCCGGCCACGTCGATGCAGTCCTTCACGGCGAGGCGCAGGCCGTCGGAGCGGGCCAGCGGGTCTGCGTCGGGATCCAGCCGGGTGATCCAGGTACCGGCGCTCACGGCGAGGACACCCCGACCACGGCCACCAGGAGATCGGTGGCGGCGGAGAACACGGCCGTGGCGAGCGGATCCTGCCGGAGCGCCCCGTCGGGGCCCTGGCCGAAGCGGTGGCCGCCGGGGGTGAGCACGAGCAGCCGGGTGTGGCCTGGTGGGACGCCGGGGAGGGCGCCTCCCGTCCACGGGTCCAACGCGTCGGCCAGGGCCTGGCCCGCCGCCAGCAGCGCGGCGCGGGCGACGAGCAGCTCCTCACCACCCGTTCCCTCCTCGATCACCGTCGCGCCGCCGGCGTGGTCCAGGTAGCGGACCCCGCCCATCGCATAGGCAGCCAGCACGTCGTGGCCGCCGTCGACGGGGACCTCCACCACAACCCCCAACGCCCGGCGAGCCAGCAGCTCCTCGTCGGGGTGCACGTCGATCGACCGCAGGAAGTGCCAGGCCTGCAAGCGGTTGCGGGACTCCTGGCGCTCGTCGTGGGCAATGACGGACCAGGCCCGCACGGCCAGATCCTGGTCGCCGGCGGCCAGGTGGTGCCGGGCCCGGACGAACGAGGCCCAGGGCTCGTCGGCGTGGTCGTCGCCCAGGGGCCAGCGGTCGAGGGGCACGTCGCCGTAGAGGACGGGGCGCAGCGCTTCGCCGGCGGAGGTCACGGGGTGCCCTCCGACGGGGCCCATCGGGGTGAGCGCTTGTGCAAGAAGGCGTCGATGCCCTCGACGGCGTCGGGCAGCTCCAGGTTGCGGGCCATCACCTCCGACGCGTGGGCGTAGGCCTCGACCAGCGGCAGGGACCGCTCATGTGCGGCTGCCGCCTTGCCCACGGCGACGGCCGACGGCGACCGACCGGCGATGCGGCGGGCCAGCTCCGAGGTGGCGGTGGCCAGCTCGTGGTCGGCCACCACCCGGTTGACCAGCCCGATCCGCGCCGCGTGGTGGGCGTCGACGGCATCGCCCGTGAGGAGCAGCTCCATGGCGTGCTTGGGGGCCACGGTGCGGCTCAGCG
Source organism: uncultured Aquihabitans sp. (assembly GCA_964542495.1). Lineage (GTDB taxonomy): Bacteria > Actinomycetota > Acidimicrobiia > Acidimicrobiales > Iamiaceae > Aquihabitans. Next base: position 12,865 of record CAZIVZ010000025.1, on the reverse strand, counting down.
CCACCATCGGGGTGGTGCAGAACAGCCCGATGTTCACCCCGGGCGTGGCGAAGCGGGCCGACTCCCCGGCAACGGCCAGGTCGCAGGTGGCCACGAGCTGGCAGCCGGCGGCCGTGGCCGTGGCGTGCACCTGGGCGATCACCGGTTGGCGCAGCGCCGTGACCTGCACCATGAGGTCGGAGCACCGGCGAAACAGCCCCGACCGGAACCCGGGGTCGGGCGAGGCCACGATCTCGCGCAGGTCGTGTCCCGCGCACCACGCCGGCCCGGCGGCGGCCAGGACCACCACGTGCACCTCGCGGTCCCGGTCGATGCGGTCGAGCTCGAGGGCGAGGGCGGCGAGCAGGTGGGTGGACAGCGCGTTGCGCGCCTCCGGCCGGTTGAGCGTGAGGGTGGCCACGTGGTGCGCGTCGTGGCGCAGCACCAGGGGTTCGTCGCTCGTGCCCGTCACCCCTCCGAGGGTACCGGGGGCAGCGCCACCCGGCCCGGGTGCTGGAGGTGGTGGGTCAGGTCGCCCACCAGGTCGACGTGGAACCGACGCAGCTGGAAGTACCAGCCGCCGTCGCGGCCGTCGTCGGTCTCGTGGCCCGACCGGGCGAAGGTGTCGACGTAGCGCCCGGTGACGATCGGTTGCAGGGGCAGGCCGGCCACGGCCTGGAGCACGAGGTACGAGGAGCGGGCGGTGATCGTGCCCTCGGGGTCCAGCTCGGTGAGCACGGTCCCCGAGACGAGGTGCTTGGTGGCAGGCCCGCCTCGGTGCGAGCGGGTGCCTTCGGTGTAGAACGCGGCCACCGCCTCCGCACCGGCCACGAACGGCGGTCCGTCGCCGCCGGCCAGACCGCCTCGTGCGAACAGCGCCCCCACGCCCGCGAAGTCACCGGCATCCATGCGCTCGCAGTACCGCCCGAGCAGGTTGCGGACGTGCTCGCCGTCGTTCACCGGACCCGTCCTCGCATCACCCGGACGTCGACTCCGAGATGGCCCGCAGGAGGGCGTCGGACTGGAGGCTCGGGAGCACGGACCCGCCGTCGACCACGATCGATTGGCCGGTCACGTACGACGCCGCGTCGCTGCACAAGAACGCGATGACCTCCGCCACCTCATCGGCGGTGCCCACCCGGCCGGCCGGGGTGCCCGACTCCGCCGCAGCGCGCCACGCCTCGTCGGCCACCACGATGTCGGTGAGCGGCGTGTGGATCATGCCGGGGGCCACCGCGTTGACCCGGATGGTGGGCGCCAGCTCCAGCGCCGCGGTCTGGGTGAGGTTGAGCACCCCCGCCTTGGCCGCCGAGTACGGGCCCTCGCCGCGGGTGGGCCGCACGCCGGTGAGCGAGGCGTTGTTGACGATGGCCCCACGGCCCGCCGCCAACATGATCGGTGCGGCCGCCCGGATCCCGTGGAACGTGCCGGTCAGGTTCACGCCGATGAGCAGCTCCCACTGCTTGTCCGTGTAGTCGACGAGGGGCCGGGCCGTGCCCACGCCGGCGTTGTTGACCAGGTCGCTGAGCCCGCCCATGGCCTCGGCGGCGGCGTGCACCGCGGCGGTGACGGCGTCACCGTCGCGCACGTCGACCACCGCGGCGCGACCGCCCACCTCGTCGGCCACGGCCGCCGCGGCGGCGGCGGCGCGGTCGAGCACGGTGACCGCGGCCCCCTCACGGGCGAACAGGCGGCAGGTGGCGGCGCCGATGCCCGATCCTCCACCCGTGACGAGCACCTGGTGGCCGGCGAACCGCCCGGTGACGTCAGCGGTCACGATGGGGCGTCTCCGACCTCGTCGCCGATGACCACGACCGTGCCCTCGGTGAACACCACCTTGATGCTCGACGGGTCGAGGAAGTTGGCCTCGTCGGCCCGCATGGTGGCGCCGGCGTCGCCCGAGAGCATGGCCACGAAGTCGTTCCACGAGGCGAACTCCTGGACAGCCACGCCATCCCATCCGGAGCGGTCGTCCTTGCGGGCCGGGTGCTGCTCGTAGCGCAGCGTGCGGTCACCGAGCCCGGGGGTGTCGCGGATGAGGGGCCCGTGGACGTGGTGCCAGTGCTCGAGGAACTCCTCGCGGCTCATGCCTTCCTTGCGCTTCACGAACGCGAACAGCTTCACGAGGACTCCCGGGGGTAGGGATCAGCCGTTGAACCAGTGGCCGGCGTTGACGCCGATCATCTGACCGGTGATGGGCTTGGCGAGCGCCGAGGCGAAGAACACGGCGGTCCCGGCGATCTCCTCCGAATGGGGCAGGTAGCCCAGGCAGGTCTCCGAGGCCACCTCGTCGTAGACCTCCTGGAAGGTGATGCCTCGCTTGGTGGCCAGGTGGTCGAAGTACCACTCCACCGAGTCGCCGTAGATGTAGCCGGGGTGGATGCCGTTGACCCGGATCCCCTTGGCGCCCAGCTCCATCGCCAGGGTCTTGGTGACGGTGGCCAGCGCGCCCTTGGAGGCGGCGTAGGCCCCCCACCGTGGCTGGATCCGCTGGGTGGACATGGTGTTGATCATGATCACCCGGCCGTCACCGCTGGCCTCGAGGTGGGGGACGGCGGCACGGGTCATGGCCAGCGTGCCGAAGAGGTTCACCTCCATGGTGCGTCGCCAGTCGTCGAGGTCGGCGTCGAGGAACGCCTTGGCGTCTCCGCCGTCGTAGGCGTTGTTGACCAGCACGTCCACCCGTCCGAGCTCCTGGGCCACCCGGGCCACCGCCGACGCGCAGGCACCTTCGTCGGCGATGTCGCACACCACCGGCAGCGCCCGGCACCCGAGCGCCTCCACCTCGGCCGCCAGGGCCTCGAGCTTGGACAGGGTCCGGCCGCCCAGGGCGACGTCGGCCCCCTCACGGGCGTAGGCGAGCGAGATGTCCCGGCCCATCCCGGGACCGATGCCCGAGACGATCGCGACCTTGCCTTCGAGCAGCACGGGGGTCCTCCGGGTGGTCGTGGGGGCTGGGTGAGGGGTGGGGGTGGGGGTCAGCCGAGCAGGGGGAGGACGTCGGTGCCGAAGCGGCCGATCTGGTCCACCAGCTCGTCGGCGGAGCGAGAGCGGAGGCGCACCTGCACCTGGCCCACGCCCATGGCCGAGAACTTGCCGAGCACGTGGGCGAGCTTCTCGGGGCTGCCGGTGAGGGCCGGGCCATCGAGGTCCCAGCCGGGGTCGCCCACGTAGGTGGGGCCGACGAAGGCGCCGATGTCGAAGGCGTCGTGGCGACCGGCGGCGAGTCGCTGCTCGTGGATCGACGCGATGGCCTCCGGCGTGACCGGGCCCTGCGGGAGCCAGCCGTCGCCGCGGGTGGCCGCCCGACGGATGGCGGCGGGCGACGAGCCGCCCACCCAGATCGGGGGACCGTCCTCCTGGATCGGCCGCGGGTGCTGGCCGACGTCGGCGGCGGGCCAGCGCGGGCCGGGCAACGTGGGGTAGTCCTCGGCGAAGGCGGCCCGCAGGGCGTCGATCGACTCGTCGAGCAGCCGCCCCCGCTCGGCGAACGGAACGCCCAGCACCTCGAACTCGCCCTGCACGTGGCCGGCTCCGACCCCCATGATCACCCGGCCGCCCGACACCACGTCGAGCGTGGCGAACGCCTTGGCCACCGCGAGCGGGTGGCGGTAGGCGGGCACGTACACGTGGCTCATCAGCCGCACACGCTCGGTGATGCCAGCGAGCCAGCCGAGGGTGGCCACGGTGTCCCACCACTCGGTGCTCATCTCCGGCGCCTTCTCGGCCGGGATGGCGATGTGGTCGCACACGGCGACGTAGAAGAAGCCGGCCCGGTCCGCGGCACGAGCGATCGCCGCCAGTTCCGGCGCACCGGCGTGCTCCTCCCAGCCCTCGGCGTAGTTCGTGGACTTGGACTGGATCGGGAGCTGCATGCCCACCGCCAGCCGACCTGCGGGAAGGACGGAACCCATGGGCGGACACTGTGGCAGATCGGGCGGAGGCGGGCAGCCGAACGCGACCACCGCCGCGGCGGCGGTCAGCCGCCGTCGACGCGCATGGGCGTGTCGGCGGGCAGGAGCGCCCCCACCAGGTAGTGCTCGCCGACGCGGGTGACCAGGAAGACGCCTTCGAAGGGGGCCGTGGAGCGGTCGGTCACGGCCGCGGCGTCGGTGGCGTCGCCGGTCACCGTGGTGACCTCGCCGGTGGCCGCCACGCCGAGCTGGGGCACCGACTGCGGGTTCACCGGATCCTTCAGCAACACGATGTGCGCAGAGGTGAGGTCGTAGCGCGAGACCGTTCGGCCGGCCGTTCCCTCCTGCGCGGCGATCTGGCCCTCGAGGTCGGCCAGCCGGGCGCCGAACGCGGCGGTGGCGGCCAGGTCGACGTCGCCCTGGCGGACGGCGTCGGCCTCGATGGCGAGGCCCGACACGAGGTCTCGCACGAGCACCCGGGCCTCGGCGTCGGTCACGGCGCCGTCGATGTCGCGCAGGGCCCGGTCGACGGTGGGCTCGGGCACCGCCTCGGCCGGCAGGTCGACGTCGGGCCGCTCCCCCGTCGAGGCCCGGCGCACGTCGACCACCGAGCGGTCGACCGCACCCCGGGTGGTGCTGCCGGCGAGGTGCACCGCGCCCAGGGACGCCACCGCCAACACCGCCACGAGGGCGACGCCGGCACGGGTGGGGCGCAGGGCGGAACCGTCGGGCCCGTGCGGTCGCGCCCACCGGTTGCGCCCGTGGGTGAACCGCTCGTCGGCGAACCAGCGCTCGAGCAGGGGGCGGGCGCCGCACACCAGGGTGAGCGCCAGCAGCAGCGAGACCTTGGTGGCGAACTCGGTGCGCTGGAACCCGGCGAGCACGGCGGCCAGCACCCCCACCGCGGCGGCGTACACCGGCCGCGCCACGCGGGGGCGCGGTGCGGTGCCGGGGTCGGTGATCATGAAGAAGACGAAGATCATGGTCTCGGGCGAGGCCACGAACACCCACCAGTAGGACCAGTCCGACACGGGCCCGAGGTGCCACCGGGCCAGGATCGCGTGGCCGCCGGCGGCGAGCACGGCGATGCCGGTGGCGAAGGTGGCCCAGAACGTGATCGCCACCGAGAACAGCCGGATCCGCCACGCCAGCGTGAGCCCGCCCACCGCGATCACGGCCACGGTGACCGCCAGCGCCGGCGACCACGGTCCCCACCACAGGTCCTGGGGATCGGCGCGCTGCGACCCGAACACGAGGAACACCACCACCAGGCCGAAGTTCGAGGGGTTGAACAGCGGCCGCTTGTCGACCCGGAACGCGTACTTCGAAAGCAGGGCGATGCCCGAGGCGGCCACGAAGAACTGCCAACCCTGGAGGCTCCACCAGTCGCCGTGCTCGGTGCCCGGCACCCGCAGGAGCAGGGCCACGCCGTTGCCGGTGAGCAGCGCGCTGGCCGGCCAGGCGATCACCTGCCGGCTCCAGGCCACGATCGCCACCTCGAGCAGGGCGGCCGTGGCGATCGAGAGCAGGATCTGGGCGATCGACACGTCGAAGCCGAGGACCACCTGACCCAGCACCTGCACCGAGACCACCACCGAGGCCACGTGCATGCGGGGGTCATGCGGCGAGGGGAGCAGCACGGGGTAGCGGCGCCCACCGATGGTCACCGACCGACCGATCGGCGACGGCGGCGAATCGGGTGACGACGGGCCCTCGACCGCGGGAGGGGCCGGCGCGGCGCCCGGGGATGCGAGCTGATCGGCCGACCCGGTCGCGGTCACGGTGCACCTCCCCACCTTCGAGACGGAGGCCAGCGGCCAGGGGCCGGCGACCGCCTGGTCGTCGGGGCGAAGTCTACGGTTGTGGCCGGCGGAGGACGGATCCGCCGGGGCCCGAGGGGAGGACCGTGGCGAACGCTCGCCGATCGCAGCTGATCGCCGCCGCGGCCGCGCTGGTGCTGCTCGCCGCCGCCTGGCTGGTGACGGTGCGGGGCGAGGACGACCGCTCGCCCAGCGCGGCCACCATCCCCACCACCGCGGCGCCCCGCTCCACCACGACCGCCGTGCCCGCCGACACCGAGCCGGTGCCCGAGCCCGAACCGGCGCCCGACCCGGCCACGCTCCGCAACGGGCTCACGTTCACCGACGTGACCGTCGAGGCCGGCCTGGCCGAGCCGCACGCCGCCGAGACGCCCGACGAGGGCGACGTGGTCACCGGCGGGGTGGCCGTGGCCGACTACGACGCCGACGGAGACCAGGACCTCTTCATCACCCGGCTCGGCCTGCCCAACCGGTTGATGCAGAACGACGGCCGCGGGCGCTTCACCGACGTGGCGGCCTCGGCCGGCGTGGGCGGTCCCGACCAGGCCAACGGGTCGGCGGCCGCGGTCTGGGGCGATGCCGATGGCGACGGCGACCTCGACCTGTTCGCCACCGGAGCCGGGAACGGGCGCCACACGCTGTTCGTGAACGACGGCCGCGGCCGCTTCACCGACGGCACCGAAGCGGCCAGCCTGGTGATGCCACCGTTCGTGGCCGGTCTGCCCGGCACCTTGTCCTACGGGGCGGCCTTCGCCGACTGGGATCACGACGACGACCTCGACCTGGCGGTGCTCCAGTGGTACCGCCCCGAGGTCTCCACCCGGCTGCCCGTCGAGGCCACCGCCAACGGCGGCCACGTCGACCTCTGCGAGCGACGGCCCACGGAGCCGATGACCGACAGCGGCACCACCCCTCGCTCGCTCATGCGCCTGTACGAGAACCTCGATGGGCGGTTCGTCGACTCGATGGGGGGCTCGGGGATCGACGCCGACCAGATCGCCGGCTTCCAGCCGATCTTCGCCGACGCCGACGGTGACGGGTGGGAGGACCTGTTCGTCACCGGCGACTTCTGCTCGAGCTACCTGTTCCGCAACCGCGAGGGAGAGGGGTGGCAGGACATCACCCACGAGGCCGGGCTCGGCACCGACGAGAACGGCATGGGGTCGGTGGTGGAGGACCTCGACGGTGACGGGCACCTCGACTGGTTCATCAGCGCCGTCTCCTACCCGTCCGACGAGGAGGACTGCCCGGTCCCCCTCTTCACGGTGGGCTGCAGCGGCAACCGGATGTTCCTGGGCGACGGGAAGGGCGGCTTCACCGATGCCACCGATCGCTTCGGCGTTCGCGACGGCTACTGGGGGTGGGGTGCGGTGGGCCAGGACCTCAACGACGACGGCCACCGCGACCTGTTCCAGGTGAACGGGTTCCGCGAGCTCGGCGGCCAGTACGGCCAGGTCGACGCGGCGTCGGCGTCGTATCGGGACCACTTCGACCAGGACCCCAACCGCCTGTTCCTCGGGAACCCCGACGGGGCATGGCCCGACGCCGCCGCCCTGGTGGGGATCCGCGACGCCACCAACGGCAAGGGCGTCGTGGCCTTCGACGCCGACGGCGACGGCGACCTCGATCTGGTCCTGGCGCCCACCGAAGACCCGCCCGTGCTCTACCGCAACGACTCCCCTGCCGGGGCGGGCAACCACCGCCTCACCATCCGCCTCCGCCAGCCCACGGGCGCCAACCGGTTCGCCATCGGCGCCGAGGTGTTCGCCGACCTGGGCGACGGCGAGCCGCCCCGCCGCCTCGCCGTGCGCGCCAGCGGATCGTTCCAGAGCGGCGACCCCACCGACCTCCACCTGGGCCTCGGGTCGCACACGTCGGTACCCCGGCTCGAGGTCCGCTGGCCGGCAGGCGGTGGCACGCAGGTGCTCACCGACGTGGCCGCCGACCAGGTGCTCGAGATCACCCGGGACCGCTGACCGGTCCAGGGGGCTGGGTCGCTCAGGCGAACGTGTCGCAGCGGGCGGGATCGCCCGAGTCGAACCCCGTGCGGAACCAGCGCTGGCGCTCGGCGGAGCTGCCGTGGGTGAACGACTCCTGGTCCACGCGACCCTGGGTGCGGGACTGGATGGCGTCGTCGCCCACCGCGCTGGCGGCATCGAGCGCCTCCTCCAGGTCTCCCTCCGAGAGCAGGTCCCGCCGGTCCTCGTAGGCCGACTTGGCCCAGGCGCCGGCGAAGCAGTCGGCTTGGAGCTCGAGCTTCACCGAGAGGCGGTTGGCCTCCTCGGCCGACGCCCCGCTGCTGGCCTCCTGCACCTGGCGGTTGATGCCGAGGAGGTTCTGGATGTGGTGGCCGTACTCGTGGGCGAGCACGTAGGCCATGGCGAAGTCGCCGCTGAAGCCGAGCTGGGTCTGGAGCTGCTCGTAGAAGCCGAAGTCGAGGTACATCTTGTTGTCGGCGGGGCAGTAGAACGGTCCGGCCTCGGGCAGGCCCACGCCGCACCCGGTGGGCGTCGGCTGGTCGAACACCACGAGCCCCGGGGCCTCGAAGTCGGCCTTGGACTCGTCGAACACCGTCTGCCAGTAGTCGGTGAGCAGGCCACGCACCTTGGCCACGAACGCCACCTGCGCGTCCTTGCTGTCGGCCGGGGCCGCCGGGGCCGACTCCGACGACGGCGCGGCGCCGAGCTGGTCGAGCGCCGACGTGACGTCGATGCCGCCACCGCCGCCACCGCCGCCACCGAGCACGCCGTTGAGCACCAGGCCCAGCACCACCACGATCAGCGCCGGGATGCCGACCTTGCCGCCGCGGCCGAGGGGCAGGCCCCCCAACCCGCCGGTCACCCCGCCCTGACCGCGCCGGTCCTCGATGCCGCTGGTGTCCGCTGCTACGTCGTCGAGCTCCACGGCAGCACAGCGTACGACGTGGGACGACGGCCCCGACGAGCCGCGCGCGACCCGGTCAGGCCGGTGGACGCTGTCCGCTGATCGACCAGAAGATGATCCGGGCCATCGTGTCGCGCAGCTCGTCGGTGCGCACGCCCCAGAACTCGAAGCCGAGGCGGTGGGCCGACACGTGGGCCAACATGGCCACGAGCACCCCGGCCACTGCCTCGGGGTGCAGCCCGGGCTGGCCCCGTCCGGCCCGCTGCTGGTCGGCGGCGGCGGTGGCCAGGGCGTTGTTGAGGTCGTTGAGCAGGCGGGTGCGCACGTTGGCGAACCGGCCGTCGCCCTCGTCGGTGGCCAGGTCCACCACGCGCAGCACCGGCAGGTGGTCGGCCCAGAACGTGATGACCGCGTCGGCGAGCTTCTCGGCGGACTCGTAGCCCGATCGACCACGCCAGGTGGCACCGGTGAGGGCGTCGGCGAATCGGACCACGCCGGCCTGCACCATGTCGTCGGCCAGGATCAAGATCGCCGACTCCACATCGGGGAAGTACTGGTAGAAGGTGGCCGGCGAGGTGCCCGCCTCGCGAGCGATGTCGACCACCTTGATGTCGCGGTACGACGTGGTGCGCAGCATCTCGGCGGCGCACTCCAGCAGCCGACGGCGCGTGGCCAGACCGCGCCGGCCGGGCACACGACCGTCGGCGGCGCGCGGCTCGTCGGCCACGTCTTCCGGGGTGGTGGTCGTCACGGGGTCTTCGCCGGCGGGCGGAAGCACGTGGCGATCAGCGTCACCGCCGACGCAACGCCGAGGCCTGCCGACACGGCCAGGCCGATCTTCGGGTGGAACGACCAGGTGAGGTCGAGCGCGTCGTCGAGGGAGAACCTCCCGGGGCCCGTGGTGGCCACCGCGACCCCCACGGTGGCGAGCACGAGGTTGTACTCCCACCCGTGGTTGGCGCTGAAGAACCCGTTGGGGCGGTTCACCGTGTAGGCCGCCACCACCATCATCCCCACCATCCCCGCACCGGCGAGGGGCGTGAGCAAGCCGAGGGCGAACAGCACGCCGGCGCCCAGCTCGGTGCAGGCCGAGAGGTAGGCGTGGATCGTGCCGTTGGGGCGCATGCCGATCGACTCGAACCAGCGAGCCGTGCCGGGGATCTTCCCGCCACCGAAGAACTTGTTGTAGCCGTGGGCTGCGAAGGTGATGCCCACGATCACCCGGAGCAGCAAGAGGCCTGCGTCGAGGCCATCGGTGGAGTCGATCGCGGCGGTGCTGGCCAGCAGGTAGGTGTTCATCGGTCCCCCTCGAGGAGTGCTCGGAGCTCGAACTTCATGACCTTCCCCGACGCGTTGAAGGGTAGGGCGTCGACCACCGTCACCTGGCGAGGGACCTTGAAGTTGGCCATGTGCTCGCGAGACCAGGCCACGATCTCGTCCGGGTCCGGGGTCGTGCCGGTGGCGGGCACCACGAAGGCGGCGCCCACCTCGCCCATCCGCTCGTCGGGCACGCCCACCACCGCCACCTGGGCGATGTGGGGGTGGCCGAGCAGCAGGTTCTCGATCTCGGCGGGGTAGGCGTTGAAGCCGCCCACGATGAAGAGGTCCTTCTTGCGGTCGGTGATGCGCAGGTATCCCCGCTCGTCCATCACGCCCACGTCGCCGGTGTGGAGCCAGCCGTCGGCATCGATCGCCTCGGCGGTGGCGACCGGGTCCTCGAAGTAGCCGGCCATCACGTTGTAGCCCCGGATCACCACCTCGCCGGGCTCACCGGCGGCGAGCTCCTGGCCGTCGTCGTCGACCACCTGCACCTCGATGCCGGGCATGGCTCGCCCCGAGGTGGTGGCGATCGTGACGGCGTCGTCGCTGCGGCGGCACATGGTGGCGAAGCCGCACGCCTCGGTGAGGCCGTAGGCGGTGATCACCGTGTCGAAGCCGAGGTCGTCGCGCATCTGCTCCACCAGGCTCACCGGAACCGAGGCAGCACCCGTGACGGCGAGCCGCAGCGACGAGGAGTCGAGCTCGGCCCGGTCGGGGTGGTTGAGGATCGTCTGGTACAGCGTGGGCGCGCCGGGCAGCATCGTGGCTCGCTCGGCGGCGATCAGGCGCATCACCTCGGGCACGTCGAACACGGGCACCGGCAACAGGGTGCCCCCGGTCACCAGCCAGGCGATGATCCCGGCCTTGTACCCGAAGGAGTGGAAGAACGGGTTGACGGCCACGTACCGGTCGGTCTCGTCGAGGCCCACCACGTTGGCCCACGTGGCCACCGTGCGCAGGGTCTGGCCGTTGGTGCAGATCACGCCCTTGGGCTTGCCGGTGGTGCCCGAGGTGAACAGGAGGTCGGCGGTGGCATCGGGCGTGAGGGCGCCGGCACGAGCGGCCACCTCGGCGGGATCGACGCCGTCGCCGAGCGCCAGGAACGCCTCCCAGTGCCGCGCCGGCTCGGGGAGCGCGGATCCCCGCTCGCCCCGCAGCACCACCACGTGCTCGAGGTGGGGAAGGTCGTGGCCGTCCAGCATGGCCACGTAGTGCGTGTCGAGGAAGCCGTCGACGGTCACCAGCACCCGGGCCCGGCTCCGCCGGAGGATGTCGGCCGCCTCCACGCCCTTGTAGCGGGTGTTGAGCGGCACCAGCACGGCGCCGACCGATTGCAGCCCCAGCAGCGCGACGACCCACTCGGCGCAGTTGGGCGCCCAGATCGCCACCCGGTCGCCCACCTCGACCCCGGCGCCGAGGAACGCGGCGGCGGCTCGGTCCACGGCGTCCCCCACCTCGCGCCAGGTCCAGCGGCGGTCGCCGTCGACGATCGCCTCCCGATCGCCGCCGCGAGCCACGGCGTCTCGGGCTGCGGCGCCGATGGTCCCCCAGCGGAGGTCGGCCCGCGGGTCGTCGCCGTCGGGTGCGATCGGATCGGTCACGAAGGGCCCTCCTGGAGCGGGTTCGCCCAGGCCGCCACCAGGTCGTCGACCGTGGTGAGCGTGGCCAGCAGGGCGAGCGTGTTGTCGATGACGGCGTCGGCGTAGGCCTCGGGGATGCCGCACACCGCGTCGCGCGGCACCACCACCTGGTATCCGAGGTTCACCGCGTCCATCACCAGGTTGGTGACGGCGACGTTCACCGAGACACCGGTGACCACGATGGTGGTCACGCAGAGGTTGCGCAGGATCGGGTCGAGGTCGGTGCCGGCCCTGGGGCTCAGGCCGTGCAGCCGCGAGAGCACGAGGGCAGCGGGCTCGGGCCCGAGCTCGGTCACCACGTCGGCAGCCGGCGAGCCGGGCAGCAGCGCCACCGGCGACCGGCGCACCCCGAGGAACAGCCGTGCGTTCGTGTTGGACCCGGCCCCGTCGGCGCGCCGGGCGGCGGTGGCGTGGACCACCGGCGCGCCGGCGCGTCGCGCCGCCCCGCACAGCACGGCCAGTCGAGCGACCATCGGGCGCGCCGCGTCGGCCAACGCCGGCAGCGCCGACGGCTCCCCCACGACCCCGTTCTGGACCTCCGAGGTGACCACGGCGGTGTGGTGCGGATCCACGAGCTCGGCGAGCGAGGGGGCAGGCATGCGCGGAGAGTATCTGACGTACCGTCAGGCCGACCCGGAGCCGCCGCGCGCCGATCACGACGGCCCGGCGACCGGTAGGTTGCTGCCGTGCGAGGGGACGGGGCCGGACGGGGTGTGGGGGCGGGCTGCGGGGGCTTCTCGCTCATCGGCCTGCTGGTGGGCGTCGGGCTCACCGTCTGGCTCGGTTCGATGGTGATGGACGGCACCCTCGGCGGGGACGAGGCCCAGCCCCGCGACGCCGAGACCCTGGCCAGCGTGATCGCCTCCACCACCACCGTGCCCCGCCGCGCCGCCATCTCGGTGGTGCCGGCGTCGGACCTCACCGACGGGGCCGTGGTGACGGTCACCTCCGATGCCTTCCCGGCCGGCAGTGAGGTCCGCGTCGACACGTGCCTGGCTCGATCGAACATGGTCACCGGCGATGCACCGCCGTGCGATCCCGGCGGTGGTGCCCTCGGTGTGGTGGACCAGCAGGGCCACCTCGCGACCCGCTACCAGGTGGCACGGGTGGTGACCGTGGGCGGCACGCCGTTCGACTGCGCCGGCGAGCCCGGCCTGTGCGTCGTCGCGGTCACCGACACGGCCGACACCACCCGCGCCGGCTCGGTACCCGTCGCCTTCCGGGCCGACGGCCACGGTCCCGAGATCACCCTGCCCGACTGACAGTGATGATGTGTGTGGGAGCTCCGGGCCGGGTCTGCCTCACCGAC
>CAZIVZ010000024.1:0-15637 GCA_964542495.1 uncultured Aquihabitans sp. | reverse complement strand
TGTTCGAGCTGGGCACCTTCGGGCGCCACGACCCGAGCGGCTTCGCCGACTTCGGATCCGTGGCGCCCTAGGCGCCGCTCCCGCCCCTCCGCGCCGGAGCCGTCAGCCGACCCTGGAGGTCGACCCGGGTCGGCTGAGGTGGAGCGCTACGCGAGGGCGGCGGCGGCGCTGACCAGGGCGGTCGCGGTCAGCAGCACCAGCGCCAGGCGACGGAACTGCGCCTGGTCCAGCCGCACGGCCAGGCGCCGTCCCGCCTCGTCGCCGGCCAGCACCGCAGGCATCGACGCCAGGGCGAGCAGCCACGCGGAGGGGCGTGCCGCGCCGGACCACACGATGAGGGGGATCGCCACCACGTCGCAGGCGGCGAAGAAGGCCGACGTGGTGGCCCGGAACGGGTGCTGCTCGGTCTCGGCCGCGTGCAGGACCACGATCACCGGCGGACCGCCGGTGCCCAGGCTGCCGTTCAACAGGCCCGACACCAGCCCGGCACCCGCCTCCAGCCGTGGGCTCGACCCACGCAGGGTCACCCCGAGGGCGAGCACCCCGACCATGGCCAGCACCACGACGGCGAGCGCCAGGCGCAGCACGTCCTCGTCGAGCTCGCGGAGGCCCACCACGCCCAGGGGCAACCCGACCGCCGCACCCAGCAGCAACCGGCCGAGCACCGGGCGATCGAGGCGGTCCCGAAGACCGACTGCCATGATCCCGCTCGAGAAGAACCCCGCCGCCATGGCCACCGCCACCGCATCACGGGGTCCGACCATCGCCGACATCAGCGGCACGGCCAACAGGGCGAAGCCGAACCCGGAGACCTGCTGGACCACGGTGGCCACGAGCACCGCACCGCACACGCCCGCCACGGTCCACCCAGCCACCCGCCGAACCTAGGCCAACGGAAAAGGCAGGAGGACCGACCCAACGGTCGGTCCTCCTAACGGTCTGAGCGGCAGGGGAACCGCTCGACCCGTCGCTCGAGGCCCCGGAGGGGGACCGGATGCCTCGGCGGTCTTGTGATCACCATCATGGGCACACACCGGCAATCTGTCCAACAGTTGTTGGCGATACCTGGCATCATGGTGAGCGATGGATCTCCGTCAGCTCGCCGCCCTCACCGCCGTCGCCGACCACCACAGCTTCTCCGCGGCCGCCCGGGCCCTGCACACCGTGCAGTCGAACATCTCCACCCACGTCGCCCGCCTCGAGCGCGAGCTCGGCGCCACCCTCGTGGAGCGGTCCACCGGCCGGCTCACCGAAGCCGGGGAGATCGTGGTCAGCCGGGCCCGACGGGTGCAGGCCGAGCTCGATGCCCTGACCGCCGACGTGTCGTCGTCGCTCGGGGAGGTGTCGGGTCAGGTTCGCCTGGGCGTCATCGGCACCACGGGCCGCTGGCTCGTGCCTGCCCTGCTCACCGGCATGGCCCAGGCCCTCCCCCGCGTGCGCCTCGTCACCATCGACGCCACCACCACCTCGCTCGTGCCCCAGCTGGCCAGCGGCGGGCTCGACGTCGCCGTCGTCAACCTCCCGGTGGTGGATCCCGACACCGACGTGGAGCCGCTCTTCGAGGAGGACCACGTGCTCCTCGCCCCAGTCGGCCACCCCCTGGCGGCGTTCGACCACCTGTCCCTGGGAGACCTGGCCGACGTGCCCCTCCTGCTCGAGCCCCCGGGCACGGGCTTTCGCGACGACCTCGACGCCGACGCCGACCGGGCCGGCGTGGTCCTGGTGGCACAGGCCGAGGTCGACGGCATGCGCCTGCTCGCCTCGCTCGCCCACCAGGGCTTCGGCGCCGCCATCCTCCCGGCCAGCGCCATCGTCGACTGGACCGACGGCGACGGGCACCGCATCCCGCTCGACGGCACCACCCCGCGCGCGGTGGGCCTCGCCCTGCCCCGACGCGGGCGGCTCTCGTCGCCCGCACGGGCCGTGGTGGACCTCATCCGAGACGTGGTGGCCACCGAGGTCCCCGGTCGCCCGGGTCTGAGCCTGTCGCCCGCTCGCGGCGGGCAGGGTGTCCGCTCCGTTTCCGGAACGTGAACCCTGTCCCCGGCGCTGCTGCTTGGTGCCCCGACGGTGCGCCCCACCCCGCCGGGGCCGGTACGATCGACCGTTGCGAGGGCGCCGGCGATCTCCGGTGACGACACGGACGCCCCGTACCGAGACGACGAGGTAGGGAACGAACGTGGCTGAGAGTGTGACCATCACGGACAACCGGAGCGGGGAGTCCATCGAGATCCCGATCGTCGACGGCGGCGTCGACGCCGGGGCATGGAAGAAGCTCCTCGGCAACGTGTGGTTCAGCGACCCGGGGTTCACCCAGACGGCCGCCACCGCATCGGCCATCACCGAGCTCGACGGCGAGAACGGCATCCTGCGCTACCGGGGCTACCCCATCGAGCAGCTCGCCGAGCGGTCCACCTACCTCGAGGTGGCCTACCTCCTGATCTACGGCGAGCTCCCCACCACCGAGCAGTTCGAGGCGTGGAAGCACGAGATCACGTACCACACGTTCATCCACGAGAACGTGCGCAAGCGCTTCATGGAGGGCTTCCACCACGACGCCCACCCCATGGGCATGCTCGTGTCGGCCGTGGCCGCGCTGTCCACCTTCTACCCGGAGAGCAAGCAGATCGGCGACGAGGAGGTGCGCAACAAGCAGATCGTGCGGCTCATCGCCAAGATGCCCACGCTCGCCGCCGGCGCCCACCGCTTCAGCGTGGGCATGCCCTTCGTCTACCCGGACAACCGCCTCGACTTCTCCTCCAACTTCCTCTCGATGATGTGGAAGATCGCCGAGCCCGAGTACAAGGCCGATCCGGTGCTGGCCCGGGCGCTCGACGTGCTGTTCATCCTCCACGCCGACCACGAGCAGAACTGCGGCACCACCGCCATGCGGGTGGCCGGCTCGTCGCACTCGGACCCGTACTCCGCCACCGCCGCGGCCACCGCCGCCCTCTACGGCCCCCGCCACGGCGGTGCCAACGAGGCGGTCATCAAGATGCTCAACGAGATCGGCTCGGTCGACAACGTCGAGGCCTACGTCGCGGCGGTGAAGGAGGGCAAGGGCCGGCTCCAGGGCTTCGGCCACCGCGTGTACAAGAACTTCGACCCGCGGGCCACGATCATCAAGCGGATCGCCTACGACGTGTTCGCCGTCACCGGCATGAACCCGCTGCTCGACATCGCCCTCAAGCTCGAAGAGGTCGCCCTGGCCGACGAGTACTTCGGCAGCCGCAAGCTCTACCCCAACGTCGACTTCTACTCCGGCCTGATCTACCAGGCCATGGGCTTCCCCATCGAGATGTTCACCGTGCTCTTCGCAATCCCGCGCACCGCCGGCTGGCTGGCGCACTGGAAGGAACTGCTCGAGCAGGACCAGAAGATCGCCCGGCCGCGCCAGCTCTACACCGGTGCCGCCGAGCGCCACTACGTGGACATCGACCAGCGCTGAGCGCACTCCCCCCGCCACCACCGCCACCGCATCGTCCGCCACCGGCGGGCGGCACCTGGGGGCACGGCACGGTCCCGGTGGCCGGATGGGGTCAGCCCACGTGGGGCGCGCCCACCTGGACCGGGCCCGGCGCAACCGGTCCCGGCTGGGGCCACGTCACCTGGTCGCCGCCCCCGCGCGGTCCCGAGGCGGCACGCGGCGTGCGGGTGGGCGCCCGCCTCCTCGACTCGGTGGTCGAGCTGGTGCTGGTGGGGGTCACCCTGCTCCTGGTGGGCGACGCCGAGCGACCCTTCGCCGCGCTGGCCATCGCCTGGCTGGTGATCACGCTGTACGAAGGGCTGTGCGTCCAGGCCTTCGGGGCCACGCCGGGGAAGGCGGCGGTGGGCATCAAGGTGGTGTCGATCGACCGCGCCGGGCACCCCGAGCCTCGTCCCGCGTTCAAGCGCGCCGCGGTCAACGGGGCCCTCGCCGTCACGCTCGGCGTCGGCTGGGTGGTCTGGCTCGTGTCGTCGCTCACCGACACGCTCGGGCGCGGGATCGCGGACCGCGCCGCCGACACCTTCGTGGTGCACCGGCGCGCCCCGCTCCCCATCGCCGCCCGAGACCTGCCGGGGTACGCCGACGGCGCCCGGCCGCCGCGCCTGACCCCGCTCGGACGCGCGGGAGATCTCGACGTGCGCATGCGCGCCCGGCTGCGGCGCATCGTCGACGCCCCCGTGCTGGCCGCGGCGGTGGGCCTGCTGGCCCTCGCCCCCACGTTGCCGGTGTCCACGGCCACCTTCGTGCTCGGGACCTCGGCGGTGTGGATCGTGGTGTTCGTGGTCGACGAGACGCGCCGGATCCACCGCCTCGGCGCCACCGCCGGTCACCAGATGGCCGGGTTGGTCGTCCGCTCGCGGCGCACCGGGGGGCCGCCGTCCACCGGCCGGTCCCTGGCCCGGGCCGTGGTGCTGGCCCTCACGCTGTACGTCCCGGTGCTCTGGCCGGTGCTGGCCGCCTCCATGGCCATGGTGCGCTGGAGCGCCTCGGCCCGATCGCTGCACGACCTCGCCGGCGACACGGTGGTGGTGGGCGACCCCACCCTCGACCCCGAGGCCCAGCGCCAGCGGGCCATGCGCATGCGGCTCGGCCGGGCGGTCTGATCGATGGCCCTCCCCCTGCGCGACGACCTCGTGCCCCGCCGCTTCCCCTGGGTCACCCTCGCCCTGTTCGCCCTCAACGTCGTGGTGTTCCTCTTCGTCCAGCCCTCGGCGTTCCAGAACCCGCCCGGCGAGTACACGTCGAGCGAGGTCGCGCGCGAGGTGGAGGCCACCGAGTACGCCATGCGCTGGGGGGCGGTCGCCTGCGAGCTGCGGACCGGCGAGCTCGTCGCCGACCGTCCCGAGGAGTGCGACGACGACGTCGGCGAGCCGCTCCCCCGCGACAAGTCGGTCTACCTCGCCCTGCTCACCTGCATGTTCCTGCACGGGAGCACCGCCCACCTGGCCGGCAACATGTTGTTCCTGTGGGTCTTCGGCAACAACGTCGAGGACCGGCTCGGATCCCTGCGCTACCTCGCGCTGTACCTGCTCGGCGGGATGGCCGCCACGCTCGGCTACGTCGCGGTCAACGCCAGCGCCTCGGTGCCGCTCATCGGCGCGTCCGGGGCGATCGCCGCGGTGATGGGCGCCTACCTTGTGCTGTTCCCCCGTGGCCGCATCCTCACCGCCATCGCCACCGCGGCCTTCCAGGTCGTCTACGTGCCGGCTGCCGTGGTGCTCGTGCTGTTCTTCGTCACCCAGTTCCTCACCCCCGACAACGAGGTGGCGTGGGAGGCGCACGTGGCCGGCATGGTGGCGGGGTTCGTGGGCGCCCTGGCCCTGAGCCGGCTGCCGTCGGTCCGGCGGAGGGCCGAGCTCGACGACGTCGACCTGGCCCTGCGGCGCGGCGCGAACTTCTGAACCGCTGGGTGGGGCCGCTCGTGCCCCGGGTCCTCACACGTCGATGAGGACCTTGCCCACGTTGGCGTCGCCCTCGAGGTGGCGGTGGGCGTCGGCGATCTCGGCCAGCGGGAACCGGCGATCGATGACCGGGACGATGGCGCCCGCCTCGATGGCCGGCACCACCTCCCGGGCGAAGCGCAAGCTCGCGGCCACCTTCTCCTCGAGGGGCCGAGATCGCAGCACCGTTCCCACCAGGTGCGCTCGCTTGGGGAGCAGCGCGCCGAGGTCGATGGTGGTCTTGCCACCGCCCATCACGCCCACCTGCACGATGGTGCCGCCCACCCGCAGCGCGGCCAGGTTGCGGGCCAGGTAGTCGCCACCCACCACGTCGAGCACCACGTCGACGCCGCGCCCCTCGGTGGCCTCGGCCACCGCGGCCACGAAGTCGTCGCTGCCGTAGTCGACCACCACGTCGGCGCCCAGGGCCCGCACGGCGGCGACCTTGCCCGCTGAGGTCGTGGCGATGGTGCGGGCACCGACGGCCGCGGCGACCTGCACCGCCATGGAACCCACGCCCGACGCACCGGCGTGCACCAGGGCGCAGCCGCCCAGGCCCAACCCGCCCTGCACCACGAGGGCGTCGTGGGCGGTGATCCCCACCTCCGGGATGGCGGCGGCGTCGGCCACCGGCACGCCGCGGGGGACCGCCAGCAGCTGACGCTCGTGCACGACCGCCCGCTCGGCGTAGGCGCCGCCGCTGACGATGGCCATCACCTCGTCGCCCGGCGACCACGCCGTGACCCTCGACCCCACCGCCACCACCCGGCCCGACAGCTCCATGCCCGGGATCTCGTGGTCGCGCTTCGGCCCGGGCTCGGGGTAGAACCCGCGCCGCTGGAGGAGGTCGGCCCGGTTGAGGGCGGTGGCCACCACCTCCACCACCACGTCCTCAGGGCCGGCATCGGGCTCGGGCACGTCGGCGATGGTGAGGACCTCGGGCCCCCCGTAGCTGGTGAGCACGACGGCACGCATGGCGCCGACCCTACCGGCGGCACGGTCGAGGGCGGACGGGTGCCACGATGGGCCCGCCATGGACTTCGACCTGACCCCCGAGCTCGACGACCTGGCCGCCGACGCTCGGGCGGTGGGCCGCGCCGGAGCGGCCCGGCGGGAGCGCACCCGCGAGGACGGCTGGCTGGTGGGCCACGACCCGGAGTTCGCCCTCGAGCTGGCGGCGCGGGGTTGGCTGGGCATGACGTGGCCGGCGGCCACCGGAGGCGGCGGCCGCACGCCGCTCGAGCGGTTCGTGGTGTTCGAGGCGCTCATCGGCGAGGGGGCGCCGTTGGCGTCGGCCTACTTCGCCGACCGCCAGATCGGCCCCACCCTCCTGCAGTTCGCCACGCCGGACCAGCAGGCCCGCTGGCTCCCCGGGATCCTCGCCGGCACCGCGGTCTGGTGCATCGGGATGAGCGAGCCCGATGCCGGCTCCGACGTGGCCTCCCTGCGCACCCGCGCCGAGCCGGACGGCGCCGGGGGCTGGGTGGTGTCGGGGACCAAGGTCTGGACGAGCGGCGCCGCGCTCGCCGACTGGTGCTACCTCGTGGCCCGTACCGACCCCGACGCGCCACCGCACGCCGGCCTGTCGGAGCTCGTGGTCGACCTCCGCTCCCCCGGCGTGGAGATCCGCCCGATCGCCGACCAGATCGGCGGCCGGCACTTCTGCGAGGTCCGCTTCGACGAGGTGCGGGTGCCGGCCGACCACCTGGTGGGCACGCCCAACGGGTCGTTCCGCCAGATCATGCGGCAGATGGAGCACGAGCGCGGCGGCATCGACCGCCTGGTGAGCAACCACCGCCTCTACCGCGACTGCCTCCCGCTGGCCGACCGCTCCGATGCCCGCGTCCGCCAGGAGGTCGCCGCGCTGGAGTCGGGGTACCGGCTCGGGCGGCTGCTCGTGCTGCGCGAGGTGCTCGGCCAGGCGCCGGCGTCGTTCTCGGCCGCCACCAAGACGTTCTGCACCGAGCACGAGCAGCGCGTGGCCGCGTTCTGCGGCCGGGTCCTCGGCCCCGCCGCCCAGGCCTGGCGCACGTCGCCCACACCGCCCACGTCGCCCAGGTCCCCCGCCCCGGCCGGCATGCTCGCCACCACCGATCGACTCACCGACACCGACCACCTCGCCGAGCGCGTGGCCCGCAACCTCGTCTACGCCCCGGCGTACACGCTGATGGGCGGCACCACCCAGATCCTCCGCACCATCATCGCCGACCGCGTCCTCGCCCTCCCCCGCTCCTGACCGCCCGCCGAGCCGTTCTGACGCCCAGGATGGTCATCCGTGACCACCACCGGCGACAGAACCACGGATCACCGTCCGCAGAATCTGCGCAGATTCTGCGGTTCGGTTCTGACGCCCAGGATGGTCATCCGTGACCACGACGGGCGACAGAACGGGCCAGGGCATCGACGACGGTCGACACCACCGAGGCGGGCGACCCGGTCACCTGGCGGGTGGTGAACTGGTACACCTCGAAGCCGAGGAGCTGGAGATCGTTTGCTCGACGGGTGTCGGCCTCCATCTGGGCCGGGGTGCGGTGGTAGCCGTAGCCGAGCGCCTCGAGGACGATCCGCTCATACTCGTAGAGGAAGTCCACCCGCGCCGCGAATCGACCGTTGCGGCGCACCACCCGCTGGGTCACCGGCAGGCGCACACCGCCCTCGCCCAGGATGCGCAGCACCTCCCGTTCGAGCCAGCTCTCGGTCGGCCCCAGCCCGGCGCGCGCCGCCAGGGCCTCCTCGAAGCACGCCACACCGTTGCGTCCTCGGCACCGCCGCTCGGCCAGGAGCCACCACAGCCACGGGTCCGACGCCAGGCCTCGGTCGACGGCCCTGTCGATCGCCTCGCGCAGCTCGGCCAGCGACAGATCGCGCGGAACCAGTGCCCCGAGATCCATCAGGGTGCGGGCCACGCTGGTGACGGGGATCGCGCCGTCTCGGAGCACGTCCGCCGCGGTGAGGTTGGTCGACGTGTGGACCCGCAGTTCCAGCTCGGCATGTGCCCGATGGCGCACGCCACCGGTCGACCGGTTCTTGCGCACGGTGATGTCGACCCACCGGGGCGCCGGAAGCAGGCTTCGCATCCATCCGGCGGTGCAGTGCGAGGCGACCCCACCGAGGTCCAAGCAGGCCGCCATGACCGGCGACCGCGGTCCGACCTCCGCCGACGCGAGCCGGTAGGTACTGGCACCCACCACGACGAAGCGACCGGAGCGGCACCAGCGCTGGACGGTCGAGCGGGACAGGCCCGCCTCGATCGCCTGGCGCAGCGTGACGTGACCCATCTGCGCCCGCGCCACTCGATCGAGCACCTCACGTGCATCCATATGAGCTGAAATATATGCATGTGCCCTCACGACCGCCACGAAGAGATCGCGCCAGGGTCAGCCGTTCTGAGGCCCAGGAGGGTCATCCGTGACCACCACCGGCGACAGAATCGTGGCGCCGGCGGGGTCAGCCTTGGGCGATGGCCTCGGTGAGGACCCAGCGGAGGACGTCGGGGGCGGCCGACGGGTCGACGTGGACGCCGTCTCGCTGGCGGACCGGGCGGCAGCGCCCGGGGCCGTCGGGACAGAGGTGCTCGGCCAGGTCGACGATGGACACGGGACGGTCGGGGGTGGACGCCTGCGCGGCCTCCTCGGTCAGGATCGTCCGCACGCAGTCGGTTCGCTCGTGGTGGTCGGGGGGGTTGACCCACCCCGACCACTCCTCGGCCCACGCCGGAAGCACCACGACCACCCGTTCGGAGCGCTCCGCCAGGAAGCGCAGGCGCTCGGCCACGTCAGCCCGGTACCACGCCTCGCCCTCGGCGCTGCACGGTCCGCGAAACGTCCCGTCGATCTGCCGGTCCAGCACCGCGCCGCTGCCGACCATGAGGACCGCGATCTCGGGCCGAGTGCCGCTCAGGAACGGCGGGTACTGGGTCCGCCAGCCGGTGCACGACGGCGGGACGGTGACCACCACGCCCGTGCCGGCCCGCCCCACCGGTGCGCCCTCGGCCCCGTCGCAACCCTCGCTGGTCCCGTCGATCAGGGCCACCTGCTCAGGATCCAGCCCGTAGGCGCCGTCGCGCACCAGCCAGTTCGGGACGGAGTCGCCCAGCAGCAGCACGGTGGTCGGGTCGCCGGCGCCCTCCGCCGAGGTGGTCGTCGGGGATCCATCGCCGGTGCCGCCAGCGGGGTCGGCCGACCCCTCGCCCGGCGGCACCAGGGCCGGGGCCGGTGGCCGGGTCGCGTCCTCAGGCGCATCGGATCCCGGCGGCATCACGACGAGGACGAACGCCGCGGCCACCGCGAGCACGGCCAGCCCCGTTCCGAGCTGGGCGGCGACCGGCAGGCGAGACCCGGTCCACGTGGTGCGGTGGGCCCACGGCGTGCCCGGCGCCAGCCACCCCGTACGGATCGGCTGCTCGACCAGCAGGAACGAGGCCACCGCCAGGGCGAGGGAGAGCACGACCCGAGCGGCGAACAGCGGCACCGGGTCGAGGTCGACCCGAGGGCGCGACAGGAGCACCACCACCGGCCAGTGGTACAGGTACAGCCCGTAGCTGATGCGCCCGAGCTGGCGAAGCGACGCCACCCCGAGCGCTCGGGCCAGCGGACCGGGCCTCCCGGCCGCCGCCACCAGGGCCGCCGACACGACGGCGAAGACCGCCAGACCACCGCTGCCGAGCCATGGGTCGGTCACCGCCGCCACCCGCCAGGCCCACATCGACGCCGCGAGCGCCACCAGCCCGACGCCGGTCAACCACCGTGGGCACGGGCGAGCCGCAGCCCGGACGAACACGGCCAGCAGCACACCGAGCGCGATCTCGGGGGCTCGGGTGAACGTGGCGTAGTACGTCCAGGACGCGTCGTCGACGATCCGAGCCACCGCCACGCCGCCGACCACCGTGACCGAGCCGGCGACCGCCAAGGCCACGCCGAGCCCGTGCGGGCGACGGCGGGCGACGGCCCAGGCCACCAGCGGGAACACCACGTAGAACTGCTCCTCGATGGCGAGCGACCACAGGTGGGTCAGCGCCGACGGCCTGGCGAACAGCTCGGCGTACGACGATCCGCTGGCCAGCTGGATCCAGTTCGACGAGTAGGTGAGGCCACCGATCAGCTCCAGCCGTGTCCGGGCGGGGAGCTCGATGAACCGGGACAGCACGACCACGCCAACCACCAGCAGGACCAGCGCCGGGATCAGCCGTCGCACGCGCCGGGCCCAGAACCGTCCGAGGTCGAGGGCGCCGGTGGCGGCCACCTCGGCCAGCACCAGCGAGGCGATCAGGTAGCCGGAGAGGGTGAAGAACAGCGAGACGCCCAGGAACCCACCGGGGAGCCACCCGGTCGGCGCGGCGTGGAACACGACCACGGCGGCCACCGCCAGCCCGCGCACGCCGTCGAGCCCGGGGGAGTAGGGCAACGTCGCTCGGTCGGGAGCGGCGGCCCCGGGGATCGTCACGCCCCATGGTCCCAGAGTCCGCCGCGGATTCCACGGCACCCCGGCCGAACCTCACGCGCGAAACCGACCGAAGCGTCGTTCCCGCACACCACATTCGCCATGGGGGTCAGTGAGGCGGGCTACAGGCGGCGGACGGGGGGGCGGGTGTCGGCGACGGCGGGCTGGAGGGTGACGCGGACGTCGGTGATGGCGGCGGAGCCGGGCACCACCAGCACCGGGTTGAGGCGCGCCGAGGCGATCTCGGGCACGGCCTCGGCCAGCGCGGCCAGCCGCAGGAGGAGGTCGACGAGCGCGGCGCGGGCGGTGGGGCCCTGGTCGTCGAGCAAGGGGGCCAGGGCCGAGGCGTCGATCGTCCGCTCCGCGTCGGTATCGGACAGCGGCAGCAGGCGCAGGCACTCCCCCGCGAGTCGCTCGGCGGCGGCACCCCCCGGGCCGAGGGTGAGCACGTCGCCCAGCACCTGGTGACGGTGGATGCCCACCCGCAGCTCGGCCCCTTCGGGGGCCATGGACTGCACCACCGTGGGCGACATGGCGTCGCCGAGCAGCTCGACCATGCGGCAGTAGGCGTCTCGCACCTCGTCGTCGCCGTGCACGTCGAGCGACACGCCGCCGGCCTCGGTCTTGTTGAGGCGCTCGAGGCCCGACGCCTTCAGCGCCACCGGGTACCCGAGCTCGCGGGCAGCGGCCACCGCCTCCTCGATGCCGTCGGCCAGGCGCTGGGACACCGGTCGCAGGCCGGCGGCGGCGAGCAGCTCGGCGCCCTCGCGCGGGTCGAGCACCCGACGACCCCGCGCGTCGGAGGTGCCGTCGGCGAGCCAGCCGGCCACGCGGGCGCGCGCCACCTCGAGCGCGTCGTCGGGGAGCTCGAGCAGGGTGCCCTCGGGCTGGGCCCGCCACCGCGCGTACCCGGCGACGCGCCCCAGCGCGGCGGCGGCCTCCTCCGGGAACGGGAACTGGGGGATCCGGATGTCGCCATCGATCAGCGGGCTCGGTCCGTGCTGGCCGAGCAGGCACGCCACGGTGGTGATGGCGCGGGGGTTGGCGCCCGCGGCCCGGATGGCGGCGCCCACGCGCTGGTAGTGGGTGCTGACCCCGGGCGCGTAGATCACCAGCACGGCGTCGACCCCACCGGCGTCGTAGACGGCGTCGAGCGCCACCCGGAAGTGGTCGGGCTCGGCGGCGTTGGACAGGTCGACCGGGTCGGCGGGCTCGAGGCCGCTGGCCTTCAGGGCGTCGACGGCGAGCCACGCCGGCCCCCACGAGTTGGTGACCACCGCAACCCGGTCGCCCGTCGGCAGCGGCTGGTGGGCCAGGACGCCGGCGGTGTGGAACATCTGGGTGAGGTTGTCGACGCGGATCACGCCGGTCTGGTCGAGCAGGGCGGCGGCGGTGGCGTGCGACGGCCAGCCCTCGGGCTCCTCCCAGTGGCTGTCGGCTGCGCCGCCCACCTTCACCGCCACCACCGGCTTGACCCGGCTCAGGGCCCGGGCGGTGCGGGAGAACTTGGTCGGGTTGCCGAACGACTCGAGGTAGAGCATGGCCACGTCGGTCTGGGGGTCGTCCTGCCAGTAGCGCAGGAGGTCGTTTCCGGAGACGTCGGCCTTGTTGCCCACCGCCACGAACGACGAGATGCCGAGTCCCACGTGGCGGGCACCGTCGATGATGGCGGCACCGATCACGCCCGACTGCGCCATCAGCCCGATGCGGCCCGGGATCGGGGCCACGTCCACGAAGGTGGCGTGCATGCGGACGGCGGGGTCGGTGTTGACCACGCCGAGGGCGTTGGGCCCCACGAGGCGCATCCCGTGGCGGCGGGCGTAGGAGACCAGCTCCTCCTCGGCCCGCTCCCCGGCCTCGTCACGATCGGCGAACCCCGACGACATCACCACCAAGGCCTGGACCCGCTTCACCGCGCACTCCTCCACCACGCGCAGCACCTGGTCGGCCGGCACGCAGATCACCGCGAGGTCGAGCTCGCCGGGTACGTCGAGCACCGACGCCCACGCCCGCACGCTGGCCACGTGCGACGCGCTCCGGTTGACGGGGTACACGGTGCCGGCGAAGCCCCGGCTCACGAGGTGGCGGAACACCTGGTGGCCGATGGTGAGCGGCTCGCGCGACGCACCCACCACCGCGATCGACCCGGGGGCCAGGATGCGCTGGACGGAGCGGGCCTCGGCCATGGCCGCCCGGTGCTCGATGGCGGCGAGGGCCTCCGGGGTGGGCTCGATCCCGAGCTCCACCTCGATCACCCCGTCCTCGAAGTGGCTGTTGGCGGTGAAGCCGGCCTGGGTGAACACGCCGAGCATCTTGCGGTTCTGGGGCAGGACGGAGGCGGTGAAGCCGGAGATGCCCGCCTCGCGGGCCGCGGCGGCGAGGTACTCGAGCAGCACCGTGGCCATGCCCCGGCCGTGGTGCTCGTCGTCGATGAAGAACGCCACCTCGGCGTCGCTGCGGGCCCGGTGGCGGTCGTAGCGGGCCACGCCCACCAGCTCGTCGCCGATGAGGCCGACGAACGCCATGCGGTCGACGTAGTCCACGTGGGTGAACCGCTCGACGTCTCGCTCGGACAGGCGCGGCCGGGGCGAGAAGAACCGGAAGTAGATGCTCTCGGGCGACTGCCGGTCGTGGAACCGGACGATGCGCTCGGCGTCGTCGGGCCGGATGGGCCGAACCGCCATGGTCCCGCCGTCGGAGAGGATGACCTCCGCCTCCCAGCGGTCCGGGTAGGCCGGTTCGTCGGGCATGGACCGAGGCTACCGATCGTGCGACGGGCCAGCCGCGAAGGCTCTACGGGGTAGAACCTGCGCCGTGGTCCTCCATCGCCTCCGTTCGACGCCCGCTCCCGACCTCGACCTCGATGCCATCCGCGCCGAGCTTGAGGTGCCGGGCGAGTTCCCCGGCGAGGTGCTGGCCGAGGCCGACGAGGCGGCCCGGCGCCCGAACCTGCCCGACCGCGACGCCACCCACCTGGACCTGGTGACGATCGACCCGCCCGGTTCGCGCGACCTCGACCAGGCCGTGGCCGTGGAGGTGCGGGCCGGCGGCGGGTGGCGCGTCCACTACGCCATCGCCGACGTGGCGGCCTGGGTGCCGCCCGAGGGCGCGGTCGACCGGGAGGCTCGCGCTCGCACGCAGACCTACTACGCGCCGGATCGGCGGACCCCCCTGCACCCGCCGGTGCTCGGTGAGCAGGCGGCGTCGCTCCTGCCCGACGGCCCCCGGCCGGCGGTGCTGTGGACCATCGACGTGGAGGCCGACGGCACCACGGCCACGGTCGACGTGGCGCGGGCCGTGGTGCGCAGCCGGGCCCAGCTCACCTACGCCCAGGTGCAGGCCGACCTCGACGCGGGCAGCGCACCGGCATCGGTGGCGGCCCTGCCCGACCTCGGCGCCGCCCTGCTCGCCGACGCCCGCCGCCGCGGCGCGATCGACCTCGGGCTCCCCGAGCAGGTGGTGACCCAGGCCGACGACGGCTCCTGGAACCTGTCGCTGCGCGCCGACCTCCCCGTGGAGCACTGGAACGCGCAGGTCTCGCTGCTCACCGGTCGGGCCGCCGCCCGGCTCATGCTCGACGCCGGCGTGGGCGTCCTGCGCACCCTCCCCACCCCGGACCCGGCCCAGCTCCCCCGCCTGCGGCACGCTGCCGCCAACCTCGGCGTCGCCTGGCCCGCAGGCGCCGACCCCGGTGCGGTGCTGGCCGCACTCGACCCCTCGCAGCCCCGCCACGCCGCGTTCGCCGACCTGGCCGCCGAGCTGCTCCGCGGGGCGGCCTACACCCTGGTGACGGCACCGGGCGCCGTGGCGTCCCCGGCCGACCCGGCCCCGCCCGACGCCACGCCTGCCACGCCCGGCGACCCGGGCCATGCCGGCGTGGGCGGGCCGTACGCCCACGTGACCGCACCCCTTCGGCGCCTGGTGGACCGCTTCGCCACCGAGGTGTGCCTGGCCGTCTCCACCGGGACCGACGTGCCGCCCTGGGTCCTGGCCGCGCTCGCCGACCTGCCCGAACAGATGGCCGAGGGAGACCGCCGGTCGCGCCAGCTCGACCGGGCGGTCGTCGACGCAACCGAGGCGCTGGTGCTGGCGTCTCGGGTGGGCCAGGTCTTCCCCGCCGCCGTGGTCGAGACCGGGGACCGCTTCGGCACGGTGGTGCTCGACGAGCCTGCCGTGCGGGGCCGCTGCGACACCCGCCACCTGCCGCTCGGCGCCGAGATCCACGTGCGCTGCACCGAGGCCGACGTGGCCACCCGCTCGGTGCGCTTCGAGCGGGTCTCCTGAGCACGCCGAGCACCCACCAGCGGGCGACGAGGTGCCGGGGCGGCGGCGCCCGCGGCACCTAACCTCTGTCGGTCCCACCACCGAGGAGCACGCGTGATCATCGTCAACGGCCACCTGACCATCGACCCGGCGCAGCGCGACGCCGCCGTGGCCGCCATCGCCGACGCCGTGGCCGCCACCCGCGCCGAACCGGGCAACGTCGACTACCGCTTCTCGGCCGACCTGGCCGAGCCCGACCGGATCAACATGGTGGAGATCTGGGAGGACCAGGCCGCGATCGACGCCCACATGGCCACCGAGCACCTGGCTGCCTTCATGGCGGCGATCGGCCCGTGCGTGAGCGGCTCGGTGTCGCTCACCAGCTACGACATCGCCGGCTCCACCACGCTGCTCTGATCATCGGTCCGGGCGGGCGGCCCCCCCCCCCCCCCCCCCGGCGGGGGCGGGGGGGGGGGGGGGGGGGGGGGGGGGGGGGGGGGGGGGGGGG
>CAZIVZ010000023.1:0-15784 GCA_964542495.1 uncultured Aquihabitans sp. | reverse complement strand
CGCCGTGGCCCACCCCCGCACTCGCCGCGCGGGCGGCGTCGCGGCCGCTGTCCTGTTCGTGGCCGTCTTCCCCGCCAACATCCAGGCCGCGGCGAGCGCCCGCACGCCGGCGGAGAAGGCCCTCACGTGGGCCCGGCTCCCGCTGCAGCTGCCGCTGGTCCGCTGGGCGCTGCGGGTGCGCGCCGACGCCGCCTGAGCCGCGAACCCGTTGGGAGCCGGGCGCCAGGCCGGGGGTAGCTTCGGGGCCATGAGCGAGACCCCAGGCACCCCGGTCGACGTCAAGCCCCGCAGCCGCGACGTCACCGACGGCTACCAGAAGGCGCCGTCGCGGGCCATGTTGCGCGCCGTGGGCATGGGCGACGACGACTGGGTGAAGCCGCAGGTGGGCATCGCCAACGCCTGGAACGAGATCACGCCCTGCAACATGACCCTGCGCAAGCTGGCCGAGCACGCGAAGGACGGCGTGCGCGGTGGCGGCGGGTTCCCGCTCGAGTTCGGCACCATCACGGTGAGCGATGGCATCTCTATGGGCCACGCCGGCATGCACGCGTCGCTCGTGAGCCGCGAGATCATCACCGACTCCGTCGAGGCCGTGGTGTTCGCCGAGCGCCTCGACGGCTTCGTCGCCCTGGCCGGCTGCGACAAGTCCATGCCCGCCATGCTCATGGCCGCGGCCCGCCTCGACCTGCCGAGCGCGCTCGTCTACAACGGCTCGACCATGCCGGGCCACCACGCCGGCAAGGCCACCGACATCACTTCGGTGTTCGAGGCGGTCGGCGCCTGCGCGGCCGGGGTGATCACCGAAGCCGAGCTGGGCGAGATCGAGCGCACGGCGTGCCCCGGCGAGGGTGCCTGCGGCGGCATGTTCACCGCCAACACCATGAGCAGCATCGGCGAGGCCCTCGGCATGTCGATCCCCGGGTCGGCCGCCCCGCCCGCGATCGACGGACGGCGCGAGGAGCACGCCCGGGCCGCCGGCGAAGCCGTGGTCAACCTGCTGCGCCTCGGCATCACGCCGCGGATGATCATGACCAAGCCGGCCTTCGAGAACGCCATCGCCGTCACCTCGGCCCTCGGCGGTTCCACCAATGCCGTGCTGCACCTGCTCGCCATCGCCAACGAGGCCGGCGTCGACCTCCACCTCGACGACTTCAACCGCATCGCCGCCAAGGTCCCGCACCTGGCCGACATGAAGCCCGGCGGGCAGTTCCACATGAGCGACCTCGACCGCGTCGGCGGCGTGCCCGTGGTGCTGAAGCTCCTCCTCGACGCCGGCCTGCTCCACGGCGACGTCCTCACCGTCACCGGCAAGACGATGGCCGAGAACCTGGCCGAGCTGGCACCCCCCGCGCCCGACGGTGTGGTGGTCCACCCGCTCGACGCCCCGCTGCACGCCGAGGGCGGCATCAACGTGCTCACCGGCACGCTCGCCCCCAAGGGCTCGGTGGTGAAGGTGGCGGGGCTCACCGCCGATCAGCTCCTCTTCGACGGCGAGGCCCGCGTGTTCGACGGCGAGGCCGCGGCCATGGACGCCATCCTCGCCGGTTCGATCCAGCCCGGAACGGTGCTGGTGATCCGCTACGAGGGCCCCAAGGGCGGGCCGGGCATGCGCGAGATGCTGGCCATCACCGGCGCCCTCAAGGGAGCCGGCCGGGGGGCCGACTGCGCCCTGGTCACCGACGGCCGCTTCAGCGGGGGGACCTGGGGCTTCTGCATCGGCCACGTCGCCCCCGAGGCGGTCGATGGCGGGCCCATCGCGTTCGTGCGCGACGGGGACCGCATCCGCGTCGACGTCCATGCCCTCACCCTCGACCTCCTGGTCGACGAGGCCGAGCTGGCCGCCCGCCGGCAGGGCTGGGTGCCGCTCCAGTCGAGCTACACCACCGGCGCGCTGGGCAAGTACGCCCGGCTCGTGCAGGGTGCCGAGACCGGCGCCATCACCAACCCGAAGTAGGGATCAGGGCTGGGGCTCGCGCACCACGGTGCTCGGGTCCTTGTCGGCCCGCAGGCCCAGGTACGACCCGTGGCGGACCCGCCCGTCGGGCGTCCACTCCGCGAACGCCACCTCGGCCACCAGCTCGGGCCGGACCCACGTCGCCGGGGTGCGCAGCGCGGCGCGGGGCGGGGGCGGCTCGAACGGGCACGCTTCGATGGTCCGGGTGGCGAGCTCGCGCTGGAGGAGAACGAGCGTGTCGTCGGTGAACCCGGTGCCCACGCCGCCGGCGAAGCGCAGCGGTCCGCCCTCGGGCTCGTGCACGCCCACCAGCAGTGCGCCGAGCGACGCCGCCCGCCCGCCGGTCCCGGCGGTCCAGCCGCCGATCACCAGCTCCTGGCGGCGCCGCACTTTCACCTTGCGCCAGGACGGGGAGCGTCGCCCGGGGAGGTAGCGGCTGTCGAGGCGCTTGGCCATGACCCCCTCGATCCCGGTGGCGGCGGCCGCGTCGAACAGCTGCTGGCCGTGGTCGACCTGGTGGTCGGGCACGAGCCAGGCGGGGCCGGGCTCGACCAGCTCGGCCAGCAGGGCTCGGCGGTCGACGTAGGGGAGCTCCAGGGTGGGGGTGTCGTCGAGGTGGAGCAGGTCGAACACCACGAAGGTGACGGGGTGGTCGGCCCGCAGCGCCGCCACCTTGTCGGGGCGGGACACGTGCATGCGGTTCTGGAGGCGGGAGAAGTCGGCCCGGCCCAGGTCGTCGAGCACCACCACCTCGCCGTCGAGCACGGCTCGGTGCCCGGCCAGGTGGCCGGCCAGGCCCTGCAGCTCGGGGAAGCGGTCGGCCACCTCGAGGTCGTTGGCGCTGTGGGCGGTGACGGTCCCGTCGACCTCGGCCACCACCCGCATCCCGTCCCACTTGATCTCGTAGGCCCAGCCCCCGTCGGTGGGGAGCGGCCCGCTGACGCCCTTCATCGGCGCCAATCGAGGAAGCCGTTCGCTCACCCGCCCTTCCTACCCGCCCCTTCTCGAATGTGGTGTGCGGGAGCCGCGTTCCAGTCGATTTCGCGCGTGAGGTTCGGGGCCGGGGCGGTGCCTTGGCGCAGATTCTGCGCAGAATCTGCGCCCCGAGATCGGATAGTGTCTCGTATCATGGAACATCAATCTCAGCATGCAGGATCATGGGTTCCGCCGTGGGACGGTGCCGCATACGCCGCCAACACGGCGCACCACCGCGCGTTCGACGAAGCGTTCCTGGCCGACACGCCGTTGCGCCCGGGCCAGCGCGTCCTCGACCTGGGCTGCGGGAGCGGCGACCTCACCGCCCACCTCGCCGACCTGGTGGGTCCGAGCGGGAAGGTGGTCGGCGTCGACGCGCAGCCCTCGATGCTCGACGAGGCCCGCACGCGCGCCCGGCCCAACCAGTCGTTCGTGCTGGCCCCCGTCCAGGCGCTCGACGACGCGCTCGGCCCGGCCCACGACGCCTCGTTCGATCTGGTGGTCAGCCGCGCCGTCCTCCACTGGGTGCCGGCGGCCGACCAGCCCGGCGTCTACCGGTCGGCCGCCCGCCTGGTGCGGCCCGGTGGCCACGTCCGCGTGGAGTGCGGCGGGGTGGGCAACGTCGCCAACACGGTGGCCCTGCTCGACGAGGTGTCGGCCGCCTTCGACGGTCCGTCGAGCCCCTGGACCTTCGCCGACCCGGCCGTCGCCCTCGACTGGGTGGAGCGGGCCGGCTTCGACGCCACGGCCGAGGGGTGCTTCGTGCGGTGCATCGGCCAGCGGCGCGCCTTCGACGAGACCTCCCTGCTGGGATGGCTGCACAGCCAGGTGCTCAACGCCTACGAGGCCGGGATCGCCCCCACGGACCACGCGGCGTTCCGTGCCGCCGTCGTGGATCGGCTCGGCGAGCTCCGCCGCTGGGACGGCACCTTCGACCAGACCTGGGTCAGGCTCGACCTCCTGGCCCGCCGCCCGGTCTGATGCCGGGCCAACTTCACGCGCGGATCCGACCGGAACGCGGTTCCCGCACACCACATTCGTCGAGGGAGCGGAGCCAGAGGGTGGCGGCGGTGAGGACGTGCCAGACGGCGTGGGGCTGGACGACCGAGTCCGGGCAGCAGGCCGGACCACCGGTACGGCCGGTGAGGTGGGCGACGGCGCCGACCACGAACACCGGCAACTCGGCGCGACGAGGCCACGGACCGTGCTCGCCTGCTGGGTGGCGAGCGACGCGGGCCACCTCGGCCGCCCCGGCTGCCAGCCCGGCGAGTGCCTGCACCTCCATGCTGCGCGCCGGGTGGGACGCCACCACGGCGGCCGCGCCCACCACCCACAGCACCGCGGGCGGCACCTCGCGCCCGCCGCGCAGCAGCTCCACGTCGGCCACGGTGAGCAGGCCGAGGGTGGCCAGCAGGCTGGCGTCGTGGGCCCGGCGGCCGAGCCGGCCGCCCGGCCCGTGGTACGCCACGCTGCCCAGCCCGGCCGCCACCGTGGCCCACCCGACGGCCGCCTCGGACCGCCGGCGGCGAGGGCGGCGGCGGGCGTCGCGGACCATGGCCGCCCCGGCCACCACGTAGGCCAGGCTCGACGCCGTGTTCACCGGCTGGGCCACCAGCCCCGGCCGGCAGCGCTCGCAGTCGGAGGCGGCCACCGTCCACCGCTCGCCACCCACGCCGCCGCCCACCTCGCCGCTCACGTCGACGGATCGCGGGCGAGCAGGGCCCCGGTGGCGGCGATCACCTCGGCGCGCACGGCCCGCACCTCGGTGAGCTGGCCCCGACGGTCGAGCAGGCGCCGCCACGAGTCGAGCGTCCGCAGGAAGGCCACGAGGCGCTCGGCCACCACCAGCGCCACCGCGCCCAGCACCGGCGCCACGACCAGCACGAGCACGTTGGCGGCGGCGCCGAGGCGGTCCGGCGCGGCGCCGCCGAGCACCACGTCGACCGGGTAGGTCACCTGCCGCGCCGTCTCGCCCAGCCAACCGGAGCGGGCGTCGCCGAGCGCGAGCACGAGCCACGTGAGCGGGAAGGTCACGAAGCCGACCAGGAACCGCACCGTGCCCTTGGTGACGGGTGCCTTCACCGCGAGGCCGGCCGCCAGCACCAGCGCCAGCGGGACCACGTTGGCGAACAGGCCGGCGAGGGCCAGGGGCGCAAGGACCACCAGCAGGATCCCGAGCACGACCGCCCGGCGCGCCAGCGAGTGGAGGCTGGTGCCACCGGTGAGCTCGCGGTCCTCGAGGCCCACCCAGCGCAGCAGCATCTGGTAACGGGCGACGCGGTCGACCAGGTTGCGCACCGGCTCCGGCCCCGCCGCGGCCAGGGTGCGCGCGTCCTCGGCGACGTCGTGCATGGGGAGCGGGTCGGTCGCGTCGCGCGCCCGCAACGAGATGCGGGCTGCCTCGGTGAGGGCCACGGCATCCTCGGTGGAGGCGAAGTGCGGGGTGAGCCCCTGGAGGTCGGCGGTGAGGCGTTCGGTGAGGGCCCGCACCGTCTCGTGGTCGGGGTCGCCGTGCTCGTCGAGGGCCACGGTCCCCGACGCCACAGGGATGGGTTCGCCGTACGTCACCAGGGCACGCCCGCGCACCGCCACCTTGTCCTCGTAGCTCACGCCCACCGGCACGATCCGCACGTCGTCGACCCCGCCGGCGATCGCCTGGAGGGCGATGCGGGCCACGCCCGTGCGCAGCGGTCGGATCGTCGGGTCGTCGTGGGTGGTGCCCTCGGGGAACACGGCGAGCAGGTGGCCCTCGGCCAGCGCGGCCACGGCGGCGTCGAACGTGCCGGTGTTGTCGGTGGCGTCGCCGGCATCGGCCCGCCGCTGGACGGGGATGACCCGCGCGAGATCGAGCGCCATCCGGGCGGCGGGCACCTTCCACAGCGTCGACTTGGCCAGGAAGCGCGGGAAGGCCCGCAGCTCGGCCACCAGCACCACCGGGTCGACGAAGCCGTTCAGGTGGCTGGCGGCCAGGATCACCGGCCCCGCGGGCGGCGTGGGGCCCTCGGTCTCCACGGAGCGAAAGAACCCCCGGGTGAGCAGTCGGGCGAGCCAGGTGATCACGAGATCTCGACCGCGGGAAGCACTTCGCACCTCCCCACTCCACCACAGGAGGTGGGGTGAACCACCCCTCGTGGGTGAACCGGGCATCGGTCGGATGCCGGAACATGTGTGGGAAGCTGGCTACCCGCCCCATCGCAAAGGAATGCACATGTTCGCAGCAGAGTTCGGTGTCGGTCAGGCCGTCTGGACCATGTTCTGGTTCTTCATCTTCTTCCTCTGGATCATGTTGGTGTTCCAGGTGGTGGTCGACATCTTCCGCAGCACCGACCTCAGCGGCGTGGTGAAGGCCCTGTGGGTGCTGTTCGTGTTCGTCACCCCGTACCTCGGCGTGTTCGTGTACCTCATCGCCCGCGGCTCCAAGATGGGCGAGCGCCAGCTGGCCCTGGCCAAGCAGCAAGAGGTGCAGGCCCGCGAGTACATCCGTGACGCGGCGGGCAGCGTCGGCCCGGCCACCGAGCTGGCCCGCCTCAACGACCTCCGCAAGGAGGGCGTGATCGACGACGCCGAGTTCGCCGCCATGAAGGCCAAGATCCTGGGCTGAGCCCTCGCCGACCCAGGTCAGATCGCGGTGTCGCGATCGGCCCACCACGGGTCGCGCAACGCACGCTTGGTGAGCTTCCCCGCCGCGCTGCGGGGAAGCTCATCGTGCACCTCGAACGAGCGGGGGCACTTGTAGCCCGCCAGGTGGGCCCGGCAGTGCGCCACCACCTCGGCCTCGAGCTCGGGCCCCCACGTGGCGCCGGGAGCGATCGCCAGCGCGGCGTGGACCGCCTCGCCCATCTCGGGGTGCGGCACGCCGAACACGGCGGCATCGGCCACCGCCGGATGGCCGGCGAGCACGCCCTCGATCTCGGCCGGGTAGATGTTCACCCCGCCCGACACGACCATGTCGATGCGGCGATCGGACAGGTAGAGGTAGCCGTCGTCGTCGAGGTAGCCGATGTCGCCCAGGGTGGCGAACCCGGCTTCGCGGTGCGCCGCCGCCGTCTTCTCCGGCGCCTTGTGGTACTCGAAGTCGGTTCCCATGCGGTTTCGGAACCAGATGTCGCCGGGCTCGTCGACCGCGGCCGGCCGGCCGTCCTCGCGGAGCACGGTCACCTCCATGATCGGCAGCGGTCGGCCCACGCTTCCGGGGCGGACCAGCCACTCGTCGGCATCGATCTTGGCGATGAAGCCGCCCTCGGTGCCGCCGTAGTACTCCGACACCACGGGGCCCAACCAGTCGATCATGCGCCGCTTCAGCTCCGGCGGGCAGGGCGCGGCACCGTGGATGACCGAGTGCAGCGATCCACCGGAGAACGCCGCCCGCCGCTCGTCCGGAAGGGCCAGCATCCGCGCCATCTGGGTGGGCACGAGATGGACGTTGGTGACGCCGTGCCGATCGATCAGCGTGAGCAGCTCGTCGGCGTCGAAGCGGTGCTGGAGCACCACGGAGGCCCCGCACAGCAGGGCGAAGTGGCCGAAGACCCACTGGGCCGAGTGGTAGATCGGCCCGCACACCAGTTGCACCCCGCCGCCGTCGGCCGGCAGGTCGAGCACGGGTCGCATGGAGTGGGCGATCAGGGTGAGCACCTCGGGCGGCCCGCCCACCGCGGCCAGCGCCGAGCGGACCCCCTTGGGGTGGCCGGTGGTGCCCGACGTGTAGAACATCGGGCCGCCGCGCTCGGCGTCGGCGATCTCCCCGGCGCGGCTGGCGGCCAGCACGTCGTCGTAGGCCTCGAAGCCCTCGGCGTCGCCGTGGGCCACCAGCCGGCACCGCAGGCTCGGCACCGGGGCCTGGGCGAGGGCCGCTTCGGCCACCGGCACCCACCGGCCGTCGACCACGAGCGCGTTCGCCTCGGCGTCGGCCAGCACGTACGCGACCTCGTCGGCCACGCCGTGCCAGTTGAGCGGCACCTGGATCCAGCCGCCCTGGGCGCAGGCCAGCGCCGCCTCCACCGCCTCGGCCTGGTTGCCGAGCAGCGTGACCACCCGGTCGCCCGAACCGAGGCCGCGGTCGCGCAGGGCGTGCACCAGGCGGGTGACCCGCTCGTCGAGGCGACCCCAGGTGGTGGTGCCGCGATCGTCGACCACGGCGACGCCATCGGGATCGGCCGCCACCTGGTCGGCCAGGAGCACCCCCATCAGCGGCTGGCGGGGAAGAAGGCGCCGTGGAACCCGAACGGGACCCGCCGGGGCGGGTGGACCCGGGCCACCTCCTCGAGCGTGCCGGCGTCGAGGACCACCATGGCGCTCTCCGCGGTGGCGAGGTCGTTCACCCAGTTCAGGATCCAACCGTCGTCCTCGGCACCGCCGCCGGGATCGTGGGCGAACACGGGCTCGCCGGAAGACACGCCGGCGCCGTAGACCGCGCGCGTGGCGGTGCCGGTGCGGAGGTCGTGCTTGATCAGGCTGTCGAAGCCGATGGTGTCGTCCTGGCGGTCGGGCTCGCAGGCCACGTAGCCGTAGCGGGCCTCGAGGCCGGCCCGGCGGTCGTCGATGCGGGGGAAGTCGCCGGAGCGCTCGCCCAGCCGCTCCTCGGCCACGACGCCCCGGACGGGGTCGATGCGCCACCGGTGCAGGAGCGGGCGGGCCGGGTCGGCCAGCACCTCGCCGTCGAACGAGGTGTTGAGCCGGTCGGCCCGGCAGCCCTCGACCACCACGGCGTCGCCGTCGTCGTGGGCGTTGAGGAAGTGGAAGACCCAGAACGGGTCGAGGTCCACCCACCGGATCGACGACCCGGGAGCGCCGCGCTCGAGCACGCCGATACGGGCGCCGCGCTCCGGCTCCCAGCGGATGCCCTCCTCGCCGTTGACCAGGGCGTTGACGTCGAACACCGAGGGCAGGTCGAAGATCACCACCTTGGTGGCGGTGATCACGAAGTCGTGCATCATCACCGCGACCGGCAGCTCCACCTCGGTGGACCAGGTGAGCGTGCCGGCGGCGTCCGCGGTGTGGATCCGCAGGAAGGGCGGGAAGGGGGAGTACCCGAAGAACACCATCTCGCCGGTGACGGGATCGATCTTGGGGTGGGCGGTCATGGGGCCCTGGAGGGCGCCGCCGAAGTCGTACGGGCCGACGGTCTCGAGGTCGTCGGTGAGCTCCGTGGGCGGGCACGCCTCCATGAGCGCGAGGAGGTGGCCGGCGTGGTGGACCACCGCGGTGTTGGCCGTGTTCTTCATGGGCCCGGCCACCGCCATCACCTCCGGTGGCGGCAGGCGGAACTCCGACAGCCCGCCGTAGAGCGCGTGGCCGGCCGCCAGTTCGGCCTCCATCCCGGCCGATCGGATCCACCGGTTGGCGTAGCGCACGCCGCCCTCGCCGTCGAACCACAGCCCGTGGACCATGCCGTCGCCGTCGAAGAGGTGGTACTTCCCGGCGGGCGCCACCGCGGGGTTGGGCCCGTTGCGCACGAAGGCGCCGC
Source organism: uncultured Aquihabitans sp. (assembly GCA_964542495.1). Taxonomy (GTDB): domain Bacteria; phylum Actinomycetota; class Acidimicrobiia; order Acidimicrobiales; family Iamiaceae; genus Aquihabitans. Next base: position 6,392 of record CAZIVZ010000023.1, on the reverse strand, counting down.
GCAGCCCGGACGGCAGGGTGCCGGTCACGCGCAGCTCTGAGCTGGTCAGCTCGTCGGTCACGGGGGCGAACACCCCGGACAGCCAGGGGTGGGCGAGGGGTTCGAGGACGGCCATGGAAGCCACGGTACCGAAGGACCGCCACCGAGTAAACGGTGTTCACCGCAGCCTGGGCCCGCCCCGGCCGTACGCTCAACCCCCATGTCGTCCGTGGACCGTGCCCCGCTCCAGCGCGAGGCGATCATCGCCGCCACCCGCCGGCTGATCACCAGCGGCGGGCTCGAGGCCCTCACCCTGCGGCGGCTGGCGGCCACCCTGGGCGTGACCGCTCCGGCGCTGTACGGCCACGTCAAGGACAAGCAGGACCTGTTGCGGGCGGTGGCCGAGGATGAGTTCGACCGCTTGGTGGCCCGGTTCGACGCCGTCACCGACCCCGACCCGGTGGCGCGCATCCGCGCCTACAACCACGCGTACGTGGATCACGCCCGCGAGCACCCGGAGACCTTCCGGGTGATGTTCCTGTTCCCGCCGGACCTGGCCGGGGCCAGCGACGTGCCCGACGACGTGGTGCTGCCCGGCGCCACGCGGGCGTTCGCGGCGGCGGCGAGCGCGGTCACCGACGCCGTGGAGTCCGGCGCCCTCACCGCCGACGATCCGCTCCTGGTGGCGCTGGCGCTCTGGAGCGCCGTGCACGGGGTGGCCTCGGTCCTGCACCTCGGCCTGGGGCTGGACCGGGCGCTGGAGGACGCGCTGGTCGACGAGGTGCTCGACCGCGTCCTCGCCGGCTACGGCGCCTGAGGTACGGACCGGGCCTGCTCGGTGATGGCCTTGCCGGCCTTCATCATCCGCCAGAGCGTGCCCGGAGCGCCCTTCACCGCGCCCCACACGTCCCGGCCGACGCCCACGCGGTAGCGGCTCGGTCGGGGACCGGTGCGGTCCGGGGCCCAGCAGGAGTGCAGCAGCAGCGGCGGGTTGAACCGGGGGGCGGTGGCCCGGGCCAGCGGGCCCTCGCCGATGTGCCCGGCGTCGAAGACCTGCACCTCCTTGGTCCGGTCCTGGTGCACGACCACCACGACGTACCCGTCGTCGGGGTCGTCGCTGCCCCGGCGCGGCACGAACGTGGGCGGTGACGGGAAGCCACCGTCGGCGAACGACCACACCTCGGCCACCTTCATGGACTCGAGCTCCACCCGGGCCAGCGAGCCGGCGATGGCCTCGGTGGGGAGGTCCGACGGTGCCACCAGCCCGTCGGTGGCGTCGCCGTAGAGGGCCCACCAGTCCTCCGGGAGCAGGTCGGGGTCGAACCCCATGCCGGCGTACCAGAGCTGGCGCTGGCGGGCCCGGGCCTCGGGGCGGGTGATGTCGCTGGCCACCAGCAGCCCGCCCCACGCGCGCGCCTCGTCGTAGGCCAGCTCGGCCGAGCGGACCTCGCCGGTGGCCGGGTGGATCTCGTAGGCCCCCACCACCGACGGCTGCACCCCCTGGGCGATGAGGCCCTCGTAGGCGGGGTCGATCGCCTGGCCGTTGCGGTGGTCGATCGTGTCGCGGGTGATGGTGATGAGCAGGTCCCCCAGGGGGATGTGCTGGAGCACCACGCGCACGTGCCCGTCGACCTCGTCGTGGTCCACGAAGAGGTGGCCGGTGGGCATCGGGATGCGGACCTCGGTGGCGCGCACGGTGCTGCCCGGCGGGCTGGCGGCCACGTCGGCCTTGGCCACGATCCACAGCTTGGTGTGGTCCTGGTTGCGCTCGGCGCGGGGCTCGCCGCGGACCATCCCGGGCTCCACGTGGAAGGGGAGGTCGGCGAACACGACGTGGTCCCGGGTGACCTTGACGTCGTGGATCGAGTCGAACGGCGACATGCCCGCCACCCGCCAGCGATGCACCGGTCCCTCCAGGTCCCAGCGGGCCAGGTAGGTCTCCGCGGCCTCGTCCGGCGCGGTGACCTGGGTGTAGTTGACGAACCAGATGCAAGCGTCGTCGACGTCGGCGGCGGGGTGGGCAGCCACCGCCACCAGTGGCTCGAGCAGGCCGGGCACGCACTGGAGCCACTCGTCGTTGGCCCCCACGGGGGTGACGAAGCGCATGGTCTCGGGATCGACCTCGATGGGGCGGCCGGCGTCGTAGCCGAGGAAGAGCCGATCGTCCATGGACATCACGTTGGTGTTGGCCAGGTTGCTGACGCCGAACGGCGACACCTCGGCGAACTGGACGCGGGCGAACAGGAACGGCAGCCAGCGCCGGATGCGCGACAGGGGGGTGTCGACGCGGTGGTGCTCGACGAGGATCCGTCCCGACGGGTCGGGTGCGAGGCGGATCTTCTCGAGCAGCCCCGGCTCGGCGAACCAGTGGCCGCCCGGGGCGCGCTTGTCAGGCCCCACCACGAACACCGATCCCTCGACGTCGTCGGGCCAGTGGCCCTCGACCACCTCGAGGCGGTGGGATCGCTCGCCCTGGCCCCAGAACAGGTTCCTCGTCAACGTCGCCACGGTGCCCCCCCTGGTGGTCGGCGGCCCCTGCCGCGCACTGAACAGTGTTCACGGCCAGGGTCGACCCCGCAAGCCGCTTGACCCCTCCTACGGTGGGTGGTTGGATGAGCGGCCCTGACCTGGTGAACGGCGTTCATCCAGGCCGACCGGGGGCAGACGACAGGGGACGTCGTGGGACGCAGAACGATGGTGGTCGTCACGGTGCTGGTGGCGCTGGTCGCATCGGTGAGCGCGTGCAGCGAGCCCGAGCGCAAGGTCAACACATCCGGGTCCACCACCGCGCTGGCCGGGGCCGACGAGGGCTGCGACGCCGACGACCTGCTCGCGTGCGCACGCCGCTCCACCATCGGCGCCCTCGTCCCCGGCGCAGCCATCGCGGCCACCGAGGAGCCCATCACCCTCGGCATGATCAACCAGGAGAACACCGCGGCGGGCTCGTTCCCCGAGCTCAGCCAGGCCGTGGCGGCGGCCATCGAGTTCGTGAACGAGCAGCTCAACGGGATCGACGGCCACCCCATCGAGCTCGAGGTCTGCAACACCAAGTTCTCCACCGAGGGGTCCACGGCCTGCGCCCAGCAGTTCGTGGAGGCCGGCGTGCCCGCCGTGCTCGGCGGCATCGACGTGTTCGGCACCGCGGTGGAGACGCTCGACGACAACGGCATCCCCTACGTCGGCGGCATCCCGGTGAGCACGCCCTCGGTGGAGCGCACCAACTCCTTCCAGTGGAGCGGGGGCACGTGGGGCGCGGCGGTGGCCTTCGCCGACTACGCCATCCGCGAGGTGAAGGCCGACAAGGTGGCCATCGTCTACGGCGAGTTCGGCTCGATCACCCAGAGCGCCGAGTACGCCGAGAAGGTCCTCGACGACGCCGGGGTCGAGGTGCAGCTCGTGCCGTACCCGATCCTCTCCACCGACATCTCGTCGCCGCTCGGCGCCGTGCTGGCCGGTGACCCGGACGCCATCGTGGTGCTGGCCGCCGACACCGGCTGCAAGCCCGCCTTCTCGGCCATCGAGGCGTCGGGCACCGACGCCCAGGTCTTCTACGTCGGCGCCTGTGCCGCCCCCACGATCCTGGCCGACGTCGACACCGCCGCCTCCGACGGTGCCATCTTCAACGTCGAGGGCCCCATCGACCGCGAGAACCCACAGGTCGACGTCAGCCTGTACACGGCGGTCGTCAACCGCTACGGCGACGGGCTCGACCCCATCGGCGCGGGCACGGTCTCGTTCCGCTCCTTCATGAACCTCTACGCCGTGCTCCGTGAGATCGGCGCCGACGACCTCACGCCGAAGGCGATCATCGACGCCCTGTCCGCCAAGGTCGACGAGCCCAGCTTCATGGGGCACCCCTACACCTGCGACGGCGAGCAGTTCGACGGGCTGCCCGCGCTGTGCTCGCCCCAGCAGATCCTCGCCGTGATGGAGGACCGCAACCTCACCCAGGTGGGCGACTGGGTCGACGTCGGCGCGATCTACGCCGGCTGACCCGAGAGGAGACCACCCATCAGCACCTGTCTCGGGTACCTGCTCGACGGCCTCGGGGGCGGAGCGGTGGTGGCTTCGTTGGCGCTCGGGCTGGTGCTGTCGCACCGAACCTCCGGGGTGGTCAACTTCGCCCACGCCGCCATGGGCATGTACGTGGCCTTCGCGTTCTTCGAGTTCCGTGAGACCGGCGACCTGGTCCTCCCGCTGATCGGGCTGCCCAGCCGCGTCCACCTCCTGGCCCGCCCCACGCTGGCCAGCGCCCTCGCGGTGGCCATGGTGCTGGCGGCCGCGCTCGGCCTCCTGGTGTTCGCCCTGGTGTTCCGACCGCTCCGCCACGCGCCGGCGCTGGCCCGGGTGGTCGCCTCGCTCGGCCTGCTGCTCTACCTCCAGGAGGTCGTGCGGCTCCGGTTCCCGGTGGCCGGCGCCGGGGTGTCGGCACGCCGGCCGGTCCTGCCCGACGACCCGGTCCACCTGTTCGGCACCACGGTCACCCAGAACCGCCTGCTGCTCGCCGCCCTCGCCATCGGCGCCACCGTCGTGCTGGGCCTGGTGTTCCGCTACACCCGCTTCGGCCTGGCCACGCGCGCCGCGGCGGGCAACGAGAAGGGCGCCCTGCTGCTCGGGATCGCGCCGGATCGCATCGGTGCGGTGAGCTGGGCCGCCGCGTCGATGCTCGGTGGCATGGCGGTGGTGCTCATCGAGCCCATCTCCGGCATCAACGCCACCACCACCACGCTGCTCGTGGTGCCGGCGCTGGCCGCCGCCCTGGTGGGCCGGCTCGAGTCGTTCGCCCTGGCCACCGCGGCCGGGCTCGGCATCGGCATGGTGCAGGCGCTGATCCTCAACTACGCGGTGCGGCCTGACACCACGTGGATCCCGTCGTGGCTGCCCACCACCGGCATCCAGGAGGCGGTGCCGGTCCTGCTCATCATCGGGGTGCTGGTGTGGCGGGGAGACGCCCTGCCCGACCGCGCCGCCATCGCCGGACGCCACCTGCCGGCGTCGCCCACCCCGCGCCACGTCGCAGCCTGGACGCTGGCCCTCTCGGTGCTGGTCTCGATCGGCCTGCTCACCTTCGGCACCGCCTACCGCCAGGCGCTCATCATCTCGCTGGTGTACGCACTGCTGACGCTGTCGATCGTGGTGGTCACCGGCTACAGCGGGCAGATCTCCCTGGCCCAGATGGCGTTCGCGGGGGTGGCCGGGTTCACCGTGATCCGCCTGGCCGAGCACTCCGTGCCGTTCCCGGTCGACGCGATCCTGGCGGCCCTGGTGGCCACCGCGCTGGGCCTGGCGGTGGCCTACCCCGCCACGCGCGTGCGCGGCATGAGCCTCGCCATCGCCACCCTGGCCATGGCGGTGGCCATCGAGCAGCTCGTGCTGGCCAGCCCGCCGCTGTCGCACGGTGCCGCCGGCTCGTCCGCACCGCCGCCCACGCTGTTCGGCCTCGATCTGCGCGTCACCGGCACCGGCGACGCCAACTTCCGGCCCGCGTTCGGGTTCACCGTGCTCGTGGTGCTCGCGCTGTGCGGCCTCGGCGTGGCCAACCTCCGGCGCAACCGCACCGGCCTGCGGTGGCTGGCGGTGCGAGCCAACGAGCGGGCGGCGGCAGCAGCGGGGATCGACGTGACCCGGGCGAAGCTCGGCGCCTTCGCCGTGTCGTCGTTCCTGGCCGGCATGTCCGGCGTGATGATGGCCTACGGCACCACCACGCTCTCGCCCAGCTCGTTCATGGTCATCGGCGCCCTGGTGGCCCTCGCCCTCACCTACCTGGCGGGGGTGTCGAGCATCAGCGGCGCGCTGGTGGCCGCGGCCCTGGCCCAGGCCGGGCTGTTCACCACCGTCATGGACGCCCAGACCGACGGCGCCGCGGGCGACTACGTCTTCGCCATCAGCGGCCTGTCGCTCATCGTCACCGCCATCGTCGCCCCCGAGGGGATCACCGGCGTGTGGCGGCGCCAGCTCCACCGCCTCCCCGCCCGATCGGCGGCGGCCTCGTGAGCGAGCCGATCCTCGAGGTGACGGGGCTCACCGTCCGCCACGGCGGCCTGGTGGCGCTCGACGGCGTCGACCTCTCGGTGGAGCCGGGCACCATCACCGGGCTCATCGGGCCCAACGGCGCCGGCAAGACCACGTTCATCGACACGCTCAGCGGCTTCACCCGCGCCCGGGTCGGGCGCATCACGTTCGCCGGCGAGCGGGTGGAGGAGCTGGCGCCGCACGACCGGGCGCGCCGCGGTCTGGTGCGCACGTTCCAGTCGCTCGAGCTCTTCGACGACCTCACGGTTCGGGAGAACCTGCTCGTGGCCGAGGCCACGCCCTCGCTGCGGTCCACCGTCACCGACCTGTTCCGCCGCAAGGACCAGCGCAGCCCGCGGGCCGAGGAGCTGCTCGACGACCTGGGGCTCACCGGGTGGGCG
>CAZIVZ010000022.1:0-16127 GCA_964542495.1 uncultured Aquihabitans sp. | reverse complement strand
CGAGCCGCTTCACCACCGGCCAGTTCGTGGCCTACGCCGGCGGCTGGGCCTGACCACGGCCGGGCGAACCATCCGGAGGCTCGTGCAGAGAAGCCGCGCGGAGCGGCTCAGCTGCACGAGCCTGGACGGAGCGACCGCGATCACCCGGTGTAGGCGGGGCGACCGGCCACCGGGGTGGCCGCCACCGCGCCGCTGCCCGTGCCCGAGCCCGACGAGCCCGGGTCGGTGGTGTCGGGCGACGTGACCGGTGTGTCGGGGTCGACCAGCTCGCCGTCGACGCACAGGGCGCGATCCGACTCGTCCGCGCTGGTGGTCGTGGCCTCCGGCGTGGGTGCCGTGCCCGAGAAGCGCTCGGCCATCCACGAGACCATGTCGTCGTAGGACGGGGCGATCACGCCGCTGTGGCTGGTGCCCGGGTAGACCCAACGCTCCAGTTGCTGGCCCGTGGTGCAGAGCTGACCGGCCAGGATCTCGCTCGACACGGTGGGGATCTGCTCGTCGTCGCCGCCGTGGATGATCAGCAGCGGCGCGTCGGCCGGGGCATCGAAGTCCTTCGGGTCCTGGGCGGCGATGAGCGGGTTCCACGTGGGGTTGCTGAACGGGTTGTAGGTGCCGTCGGGCTGCAAGGCCATCAGGTCCTCCACCGACAGGTCACCGGCCTGCTCGGCGAGGAACCCGGTGCAGCCCTGGTCCACCAGGTCGAGCTTCTCCACGCCCTGCGGGTTCATGATGTCGGCGAGCGGTGCGGCCACGTCGCCGTAGGCGGCGTTGATGGCCGCGCCCACCATCAGGAGGTAGTACCGGAAGGGACTGGTCTTGAGGTAGTCGTAGACCAGGTCGAGCTGCGACGGCGGAGCCCCGGCCACCACGCCGCGCAGGTCCAGCTCGGGGGCCCAGCTCTCGGCGATGTGCAGGGCGAACATCGCGGCGTGGCCGCCCTGGGAGTGGCCCCACACCACGTACTCGGAGGACGCATCGGCCTGGGGCAGGTCGCGGGCGGCCCGCACGCTGTCGATCACGCCCCGGCCCTCGCTGTCGCCCACGATGTAGGGATGGCGCCCGGGGGTGCCGAGCCCCTCGTAGTCGGTGGCGGTGACCACCCAGCCCCGCTCGAGCATCGGGTTGGCGAAGTCGACGGCGCCAGGGCCGTCGAGCGAGGGGGTGCACTCGTCGGCGATCCCGGTGGTGCCGTGGGCCCAGGCCATCACCGGGTACCCACCCGGGGGTGCCGGCGTGCGGGGCACGGCCACGAGGCCGGTGACGGCGATGTCGGCGCCCTGCACCGAGCGCGAGTGGTACATCACGCGCAGCAGCGTGCCTTCCAGGCCCGGCGCGGGGACCACCTCCGAGCGGATCACGTCGCCCGGCTCACCCGGCGGCAGCGGGGTGGGCACCTCGTAGAACGCCGGCAGCGGAGCCGGGGCGATCACGAGCGGCGGGTCGTCGGCGCGCGGCGCCGACTCGGAGCTGCGGGCACCGGCGGGCGCGATCGAAGCGGCAGTCACCACCAGCGCGGCGAGCGCGGCGAGCGCGGGTCGGGTGGAGCCGGATCGGGTGGAGCGGTGCATGAGGTCCCCTTGGTCCAGGCACCGGCGAGCAGACCGCCCGGCGGGCGTCCGGCAGCCTAGGAGCGATCCGGGGCAGACTGCTCGGGTGAGCAACGCCACCCAGAACAAGGCCTTCGCCCGTGAGCTGAAGGCCGCCCGCCAGGGGTTGGGCTACACCGTCCAGGACCTGGCCGACGAGCTGAGCGGGGCCGACGATGCGCCGTCGGCCGCCACCCTCTCGGCGTGGGAGAACGCCAAGGAAGCGCCGCGCGAGTGGGAGCGGGTCACCGTCGATGCGGTGGAGACGGCCCTGGGCACCGATGGCTCGCTGGCCGAGGCCCTGGGCTGGCCGACGGCCTGATCACGTTGCCGGGGTGCTGGACTCACTCCACCACCCGCAACGTCGACGGCAGGTCCATCCGGCGCAGGCGCCGCACCGTGAGCAGCGGCGCCACCGCCACCGCCACCACTCCCAACACCGCGGCCGTGACGTACGTGGACAGGCCCACCACCGGCTCCACCGACAGCTCGGGCAGCGTGGTGGGCAGGAGCGTGCCGGCGATCCACCCGAGCAGGGCCAAGCCGAGCCCGATGCCCGCGACGGTGGCGGCCACCCCGATCAGCGCGCTCTCCACCACCAGCTCCAGCACCACGGTCCGCAGCGGCACGCCGAAGGCGAACATGGTGGCGTGCTCGCGGCGCCGCTCGTCGGAGCCGATGCTGGTGGAGTTGAACGCGATGAGCACGGCGAGCACCAGGACGGTGAGCTGCACCACGTCGAGCACCGACGACGCCTCGTCGATGGCAGCGCGGATGGCGTCGACCACCGCCTTGACCGGCTGCACCGACGCCACCCCCGGCGTCTCGAACACGGCGTGGCGGACGGCGTCACCGTCGGCGCCGGGCGCCAGGCCCACCTGCGCGGTGTTGACGATCCCGTCCAGGTTCATGAGGTCGGCAGCGCCGAGGTCGAGGTAGGCCAGGAACCGGTAGGGGTTGGGGTGGATGCCGTCGATGCGGATGGGCGACTCCTCCCAGCGGTACCCGGCTCCCTCGCGCACCGGGTGGCGGAACCTCACCCGGTCGCCCACGCCCACGCCGAGGTCGTCGGCCGCCTTCGACGAGATCACGAGGCCCCGCCCCCCGGCGGCCACCCGGCCCTCGATGGCGGTGGGCGTCCAGAGGTCGCTGCCGAGGTCCAACACGTCGACGAGCACGTCCATCGAGCCCTCGCCGGTGCGGAGCCGTCCGCCCACGCGCAGCCCGGGCTCCACCGCCGCCACGCCGTCGATGTCGGCCAGGGCGGTGAGGGCGGGATCGGCGGTGGTGGTGAAGCCGCTGAGCTCCACCGCCAGCCGGTCCGGGGCGCTGGACAGCACCTCGGCCTCGCCGCGGTCGACGGTGGCCACGAACGAGTCGATCATGCCGATCACGCCGATCAGGGTGGCGATCACCGCGCTGATCGCCAGCGCGGTGAGCAGGGTGCGACGCAGGTTCCGCACCACGTTGCGGGCCGGGAGCTTGGCCAGGCTGCCGCCCGGGAGCCGCTCGGCGAGGTGGAGTCGCCCGGCGCGGCGGCGGCTGACGTGCGGTCGGGTGATGATGGCGTCGACCGGTCGCACCCGCACGGCGCGCCCCACCGGGATCAACGTGGCCACGAAGGTGAGCACGAAGCCGAGCGCCACCCCCTTGGCGAAGGTGGCGGTCTGGAAGGGGGTGTTCCACACCGGGAGCGGGAAGAAGGCCTGGTTGATGTCGGCCACCCACGCCCCGATGCCCAGCCCGGCGGCCACGCCGAGCGCCACCCCGCCGAGCGCGATCTGCGCCCCCACGAGCACGGGGCGCAGGGCGATGGTGCCCGTGGGGGTCCCGAGGGCCATGGCGATGCCGATCTCGCGGCGCTGGGCCTCGATGATGCGGCTGGTGAGCGTGAAGGCGGCGAAGGCGGCGCCCACCATGAGCAGCACGGCGAAGATCGTGACGAGCCGCTGGTCACCCTCGATGTCGCGGTACATCAGCCCGTACGCCCGCTCGTCGGCCAGGCGGGTGACGGTGACGGCGGCCTCGGGGAGCTGGGAGGCCAGCGCCGTCTCGAGCGCCGAGCGGGCCCGGTCGAGCGGTGCGCCGGGCGCCAGGCGCACACCAGCCTCGTTCACCTGACCGGGGAGGTCGGCGATGTCGGCCACCGTCTCGTTCGAGGCGAAGAGCACCGCGAACCCGCGCTCGCCGAGGAGCAGGTTCGTGTCGGTGACGATCATGAAGTACTGCGGCGACATCCCGGTGCCCACCCACCGCAGCTCCCGATCCCCGGCCAGCGAGAGGGTGCCCGTGGCCTCCAGCCCCCAGGTGTCGGCGAAGTGGCGGTCGAGGATCACGGTGGGCTCGCCGCGATCGGCCTCGGTCAGGGTCCGACCGGCGGCCAGGTCGATGCGGTCGGTGGTGGGTCCCCCGCCGGCCAGGTCCACCCCCACCAGGCGGCCGGGGACGAGGAGGTCCGCCCCCGGACGGGGGATCTCCACCTGGGTGGGCACCACCAGCCGCTCGGTCGTGTCGGCGAACCACTCGGGGTGGGCCACCTCGCCCACAGCCGAGGTCAGCGCCCCGGCGTCGACGGTGGAACCGGTCGAGAGCGTCACGAGCAGGTCGTGGCTGTCGAGCGCCTCGTAGCTGGCGTCGTAGTTGGCGCGCCGCCACTGGGGCATGCTCCCCAGTCCGGTGTACACGCCGGCCCCGAGGGCCACGATCAGCGAGATCGCCACCACCTGGAGCCAGCGGGCCCGCAGGTCCCGCCACGACCACCGCAACCAGGTGGCCCAGCCACCCGGCATCACCGCCACCGGGCGCTCACCACTGCAGCTCGGCCACGGGCACCGGACCCCCGGGGGGAGGCCCGTCGTCCAGCACCCGACCGCCGCTCAGCTCCACCACCCGATCGGCCATGCGGGCGATCTCCCGGTTGTGGGTGACCAGCAGCACCGAGCGCCCGGCGTCGGACGCCTGCTCGGCGAGCAGGGCGAGGATCTGGCGTCCGGTGTGGAAGTCGAGCTCGCCGGTGGGCTCGTCGGCGAGGATCACCGGGTTGCCGGTGGCGAGGGCCCGGGCGATGGCCACCCGCTGCTGCTCGCCCCCCGACAACATCCCGGGGAAGTGCCCGGCCCGGTCGGCCAGGCCCACGCGCTCGAGCACCTCGCGCGACGCCGCGGCCGCGTCGTCGCGACCGGCCACGTCGGCGCCGAAGCGGACGTTCTCGAGGGCGGTCAACGACGGGAACAGGTTGAACGTCTGGAACACGAACGTGACGGTGGATCGGCGGTACTTCGCCAACGCGGCGCGCGAGGTGCCGGTGAGATCGCGGCCCGCCACCCGCACCGTGCCCGAGGTGGGCACGTCGAGCGCCCCCACCAGGTTGAGCAGCGTGGTCTTGCCACACCCCGAGGGGCCCAGCACCACCACCAGCTCGCCCGGCCCCACGCGCAGGTCGACGTCGGCCAGGGCCGTCACCGAGCCGCCACCGGTCTCGTACTCCCGGCCCACCCCGTCGAGCTCGATCACCCGGCCATCATCGGCGAGCGCCGACACCGTGGCCAGGGCCGTTGGTCACGCCGGGGACCTATCGGATGGATCGCCCGACGTCGCGGCCAGGTTGCTCGGACCTCGGCTGGCGCCTCGGTTCACCCATGCGGTGCTTGCTGGGTCGGCTCGCCTGTCGGCTCGCCTCCGAGGGCGCGCAGCGCCTCCACCAGGTGGGCGGTTCCGGCCCAGTCCCCGTCGGTGGGCACGAGGGCCGTGGCCGCCTCAGCCACCTGGCGCTTGGTGGTTGCCACCACCTCCGGCCGGCGGCTGAGCAGGACCGCCGCCAGCTCCTCGGCCGCGGCTCGCTCCTCGCCCTCGGGCACCACGCGGTTGAGCAACCCGAGGTCGAAGGCCTCGCTCGCCGGCACCCGCCGGCAGGTCAGCACCAGCTCGGTGGTGCGGGCGGGCCCGATCTCGCGCACCAGGCGGGGCACCCCGCTCCACGCCAGCGGGATGCCCAGCTCCACCTCGGGCAGCGAGAACCAGGCGTCGTCGGCCGCCACCCGCAGGTCGCAGCACAGCGCGAGCACGAAGGCGCCGCCCACGCACGGGCCCTGCACCGCGGCCACGGTGACGGCGCGCATGCCCGCCACCGCCTCGGCCATGGCTGCGCCGAGCTCGGGCGTGTGCACCCCCCGGTCCACCGGCGGCTCGGACAGCTCGCGCAGGTCGAACCCGGCCGAGAACGCCCGTCCGGCACCGCCCACGATCACCACCGATGCACCGGTGCGGTCGAACCACGCCGCCGCCTCCACCAGCTCAGCCAGCGCCACCGACCCGATCGGGTTGAGCCGCTCGGGCTGGTCGAGCGTGAGGCGACCGAGGGTGCCGTCGAGCGACACGGTGAGGGTGTTGAACGACGGCGGCACGGGGGCGGTCATGGTCGGCAGGGTACGCGGGCGGCCCTACGGGCGGGGGAAGCGGCGGACGTACTCGTCGGACGCGAGCAGCCCGCTCACGGCCGTCACGGTGGGCGTGCCGCTGCGGAACCGGCCCGACCAGGTGGACAGCTCCGACGACGTGGGGCTGCGACGCAGGAGGGCGAACCAGAGGGCGTGCACGTTGGACTCCGCCTGCACCCGCACCTTGTGCTCGACGCTGCCCGCCACCCGCAGCACGAAGGCCGCCCGGGTGGTGCCGGTGGCCAGCAGTCGCTGACCGTCGGCCACCTCGGCCGGTTGCGGCTCGCGCCCGAGCAGGTCGACGTAGAGGGCCCGCACCAGGTCGGTGTCGGTGAGCGCGCCGTAGCGAGCGGCGAAGGCCGGGGCGGTGCCGAGCTCCTCGGCCAGCACCTCGAGCTTCACCTTGCGGTCACGCCGGCCCACCAGGTCGGCGAGGGCGGCGGTGTCGGGCCAGCGCTGCTGGAACGCCCGGTACAGGCGGGCGGTGAGCCCGATGCGGTCGTCGACCGCCGCGGCGGTGAGGGCCTCGTCGACCACCGCCGCCACCGTGCGCTTGGCCCGGACCACCTGGCTCGTGCGCTGGGCCGCCTCGGCGTTGGTGGTGGCGCCCCGAGCATCGACCCCGAGCTGGCCGAAGAAGGCCTGCCCGGTGGTGAACGGCTTCCAGGTGGCCGGCGACGCGGAGGCGGCCAGGTCGGCGGCCACGCCGCTGCGCAGCGCGGCGAAGGCGGCGCGCAGGCGGTTGCCCGGGCAGCTCGTGAAGCTGGAGTCGCCGTGGCCCGAGATGCGCGGCAGCACGACCACCCGGCCCTTGGGGTACTTGGTGCTGCCGTTGCTGACGATCCGCACCATCGACGTGGCGTCGAGCCCGTGGATGGCGAGCTTCCAGGCGATGGTCCGTCGCAGCGCGGTGAGCGACGCCGCGCTGGGTGCGGCGGACGGGATCGGGGCTCCGGACTGGTGCTGGCCGATGAGGGCGATCCCCACGCTGTCGCTGTTGAACCCCTTGGCGTGGCCCCCCTCGATGGGCAGGTCGATCGGGCCCGAACGCCCCTGCCACACGCCGCCGAAGCGGTCGATCAGGAAGTTGTAGGCGATGTCGCACCAGCCGCGGCCGTCGACGTGGAACCGGTAGGTGGCGGCGAGGATCCCCGGGACGTCGGCCGGTCGGTAGGCGTTCGACTGGTCGGTGTGGTGCACCACCACGAAGCGCAGCCGCGGCATGACCTTGGGGGCGCGGGTGCAGCCGGGCTTGTCGCCGCGCCACCCGCCCTTGGTCCACTCGGAGCGGGGGTGGATGGCGGGCCCGGCCGCCTCGGCCCCAGCGCCGGTGCCCGCCCTGGGCGCCACCCAGCGGCTGGCCGCCAGGCGCAGGTCGGCGAGCTTGCCCGAGCGCACCTGCACCTGCACCCGGGCCACCCCTTCGGTCGAGAGGAACAGCGGCCCCACCCCGGAGCGGCCGTTGCCGCCCTGGTCGGGCCCCTCGTCGGGATCGGCGGCGAAGGTGTTCCACTCGCCCCACCCGCCCCGCCCGTCGGGGACGCGCACCCGCACCGAGCCCGACGGTGCGCCGGCCCAGGTGAGGTCCACCATCTGGGTGCCCGCCCGCACGCCGACGACCTTCGTCCAGCCCGCCTTGGCCGCGGCACGGCCGGTGCCGGCCAGAGCCACCTCCTGCACCTCGAGGTGGCCGGTGCCGGGTGCCCGAGCCGAGGCGGGCACCACGGCTCCCACCAGCCCGAGGGCGCAGGCGAGGACGATCGATCCGGCTCGACGGCGCAGGTCCATGGGGGGACCGTACGCGTCAGGCCGGGGGCGCGGGAACCCGTCGCCCGGTGATCGACGTCGGCACGATCCGCACCACGTGGTCCCGACCGACGTCGAGCCATGGCTCGGCGAGGTGGGCGATGCGGGCCAGCAAGGCCGGGCTGTGCTCGGTGACCTCCTCGATCCGGCCTCGGACCACCACGCTCCAGCCGGCGCGCGTCTGCGGGTCGAACGAATCGACCTCGAAGCACGCGGCATGGCCCCGGGCCTCGCTCAGCTTCGTGCCGGGACCGGTGCGGAACACGATGATGTCGCCGTCCATGCCGAAGTTCACCGGCAGGACCAGCGGGCTCCCCGCCTCGATGACCGCCACGCGCCCGACCACCTCGCCGGCGAGCAACCGCAGGCACTCCCGTCGCTCGAGCACCTCGAACCCGCTCCGGCTGTCGATCATCTTCACCTGGTGCACCTCCCACGGCGCGGTCTGCCTCGTGGGTCGAGCATCCCCGAGCCACCGTCTCCGGGCCAGTGCCGAAGGACCCGCCCATTCCGGACAGATCCCTGCCGGCTTCCGGGGCGGCGCAGTACGGTCCACCGTGTCGCAGCCGTGGGCGCTGCACGAACAGGAGAAGACCCATGTTGAGCGAATTCAAGGCCTTCCTCATGCGGGGCAACGTGGTCGACCTCGCCGTCGCCGTGGTCATCGGCGCCGCGTTCACGGCGATCGTGACCGCCATCACCACCGGCCTGATCACCCCGCTCGTGGGCATGGTCGTCGGGAAGGACTTCACCCAGATGACCTTCACCGTCAACGGCAGCGAGTTCAACTACGGCATCGTGATCGACGCCGTCATCCGCTTCCTCTCGGTGTCCGCCATCGTGTTCTTCCTCGTGGTCAAGCCGATGCAGGCCCTGGCCGCCCGCCGCGCCGCCGGCCAGGAGCCCGAGCCCGAGCCGGCGTCGGACGAGGCCGTCCTGCTCACCGAGATCCGCGACCTGCTCGCCAACCGCTGACCCGCAAGCAGACCGGCGTCGCGCCGTCAGGCCCGAGCGGTCGGGTCCTGATCTCCGAGCCCGGCGCGGCGAGCACGGAGCACGGCGCTGGAGCGGTCGCCGGCACCTGTCACGCCCGGCGGTTCGCATGAGAGACTCGCGGCGTGGCGACGCGCGAAGCGCTCCTCGACACGGCCCGGGCCGCGTTCGGTCAGAGCCGGTGGTCTGCGGCTCGGTCTGCGCTGCGGGACGCGGATGACGATCAGCCGCTCGGGGCGGAGGACCTCGAACGGCTCGCCTGGTCGTGCCGCTGGGAGAGCGACTCCGATGGCTTCTTGAACGCCCTCGAACGCGGGGAGATGGCGTTCGCCGCCACCGGCGAGGTGGCCGGTGCCGCCCGGATGGCCCTGGAGCAGGCCCGCCACCACGCGATGATGCTCGACGGCGCGGTGGCCCTCACCTGCTACCTCCGGGCCACCGAGCACCTGGCCGAGGCGCCCGAGTGTGCCGAGCACGCGCAGGCGAAGTGGTCGCTGGCCTTCACGCAGATGGCAGCCGGCGACCGTGCGGGGGCGCGAGCTGCGCTCCTCGAAGCGCGCTCGATCGCCCGGCGGGTGGGCAGCCCGGGTATGGAGGCCATGGCGGTCCAGGGGTTGGCCCACGTGGCCGCCGATGCCGGCGAGGCGAGCGACGTGCTCCCGCTGGTCGACGAGGCGGCGGCACTGGCCATGCGCCCGGGAGTCTCCCCCGTCGACGCGGGCTACGTGTACTGCGCGGTGATCTCGGTCTGCCGAGCGCTCTGCGACTGGGGACGGGCCACCGAGTGGACCAAGGTGTCGACCCGCTACTGCGAGCGCGAATCGATCTCGGGGTACACGGGGCTGTGCCGGTTCCACCAGGGTGAGATCGACCGGCTCCACGGTCACCTGGACGAGGCCGAGCAGCGGGTTCGCCAAGCGTGCGAGGAACTGCTGGCCATCAACCGGTACAGCGCCGGCTGGGGGTACAGCGAGCTGGTGGAGATCCGGGTGCGCCGCGGTGACCTCGACGGAGCGGAGGAAGCTCTCGCCGAGGCCATCGCGCTCGGCGATGACGGCCAGCCCGGCCGGGGTCGCCTGCTGCTGGCCCGAGGCGATGCCCGGGCGGCGGTTCGGAGCCTCAGCCGCTCGCTCGCGGACCCCGGGTTCGTGGCCCGGGAGCGCCGCGCCTTCCTGCTGCCGGTGTACGTCTCCGCCTGCCTCGCAGCCGGCGACGAGCAAGAGGCGGCCGAGGGCGTGGCCGAGCTCGAGGAACTGGCGCGACGGTTCGGCACCCGTGCGCCGGCCGCCGCCGCAGCCGTCGCCCGCGGGCACCTGTCGCTGCACCGCGGCGATGCCGAGGCGGCGATCGCCTCGCTGCGGGAGGGGGTCCGCATCTGGAGCGAGGTCGAGGCCCCGTACGAAGCGGCGCAGACCCGGGTGCTGCTCGCTCGGGCCCTGACCGCCGACGGCGACCGCGCCGGTGCGCGCCTCGAGCTCAGAGCCGCCGGCCGCCTGGTGGACGAGTTCGGGGTCGCCGTCGACCTGGACATCGCTCCCGCGGGCTCAGCGGGCACCCGGACCATCCGAACCTTCTTGTTCTCCGACATCGTGGAGTCGACGCGGCTGGCCGAGGCCCTCGGCGACGCTGCCTGGGAGCCGCTGCTGCGATGGCACGACCGCACCTTGAGAGCCGAGTTCGAGCGGTGGAACGGCGAGGAGGTCAAGCACGGCGGCGACGGGTTCTTCGTCGCCTTCGGCGATGCCGACGACGGCGTCGAGTGCGCCGTCGCGATCCAGCGCGCCCTGGCGCGCCACCGAGCCGAGCACGGCTTCGCGCTCAGCGTCCGCATCGGGCTCCACACCGGTGAAGCCACCGCCCGCGATGCGGACTACTTCGGATCGGCGGTCACGCGGGCCGCTCGCGTGTCGGCGGCCGCCGGCGCCGGCGAGGTCCTCGCCAGTGGGGACGCGCTCGCCGCCTGCCGGCGTGAGGTGCCCGTGTCGCGCGAGCGGACGCTCGACCTCAAGGGGATCGCCGAGCCCGTCGTCGCCGCCCTCGTGAGGTGGGACGATCCCCGGCCCGATGGCCCCGATGATGGGTGACCTTGCGCCAGAATCGAGGGGTCGAGGACAGATCGGCCTCCCCGCTGACGCCGAGCCTGCAACGGCTCCTCGCAGTCGAGCCCTTGGGACCGACAGGCCAGCCCCTGGCCATCACGCGCCCGCTCACGCCGCTGCGCGAGACCGTGCTGATGACGAACGCGCGCGACCAGCCGACGGTCGGTCGGGAGATCGTGGCGGAGATCGAGTCCGCCGATCGCATCGACCTCGTGCTCGCGTTCATCCGGTGGACGGGCGTGCGCGACCTGCTACCCGCGCTTCGCCGCCACACCGATGCGGGCAAGCCGTTGCGGGTGATCACCACCACCTACACCGGCAGCACCGAGCTTCGGGCGCTGCAGGCCTTGAGCGACGTCGGCGCGGAGGTGAAGGTCTCCTACGACACGGCCAGCACGCGGCTCGACGCGAAGGCGTGGTGCTTCCGGAACGTCGTCCTCTTCACCCGCACCGATCTGAACGGCCGGACCCGTCCCTACTTCTGCGCCGGCCGAGCCCGCTACGTCGAGCACCGCTCCGAGCGCCCGATGCAGATCACCTGGGAGCTCCACGACCCCCTGCCGGGCGATGTCTTCAGTGCGTTCCGTGCCGCCGCGGCCTGACCGTGGTTGGCCTGAGATGAGCTTCAGCTTCAGGCGGTGAGGGTCCGGACGAAGGCTTCCTGGTCCTCGGTCTCGACGGCGCGCTCGCAGTAGGTGGTTCGGACCCAACCAACGGCTTCGTCCGGTGCTTCTCCGCAGAGGATGGCGAGGACGGCCAAGGCGGTTCCCGTGCGACCGTGGCCTCCGTAGCAGCCGATCTCGACTCGCTCACCGGTCCGCGCCCGGTGAAGCAACGACTCGAGCACGTCGACGACCAGTGCCTTGTCGTCCGGGACGCCGTAGTCGGGCCAGTCCAGGTGGTCGTGGGGCCAAGGCGGTCGCCATCGCTCGTCGAGGTACAGCCCGAAGTCGGGAGACCGGTCGCGCCCGTAGGGTTCGGCGCTGCCGAAGGACACCGCGGTCACCTCCGTCCCGTCCCGGAACACGACCTGGGTCCGATGGAGGTGCGAGTCGAACCGGACATGCTCGTGGGTCGCGTCCGTGCACGCTGGTTGCTCAGCGGCGGGGTCCCAGAACGCCCCGCAGTTGCTGCAGATGATGACGACTCGGATCCCGTCCACGTCGGCAACCTACGTCGCCCCCTCGTCGGTCTGGTTCAGAAGCGCACCACCGACCCAAAGCAGCTCCAGCGCCGCCCGCATCGACCGGGGCCAAAGACCCGTCAGGCACATCGCCCGACCCCTATCGCGAGTCACCTCACCGCTGTGATCAGGCTGAGATCCTCGGTCGTCGCCACGACTTGCATGCTGACCCGCATCCGGCGATAGGTGGCAGGGGCCGAGCGCTCGCGGGCTGGCTGCTGTGACCTTGGCCCCTGTGCAGAAGGCGGTCGGTGGGGTCCACTGTCATTCGTGACCTGGGTGAGGAGCGCGCCATGACGACCCCGTCGACGGGCGCGCTGACAGCAGCGCGACCCAGCCGTTGGCGGCCAGTACTGATCGTGGGCGCAGTGCTCCTCGTTGCCGTGTTGGTATTTGTCGGGTTCGCTGCGGTGCGCGACTTCCAGCGCCAGGCGCTCCCCACACCGACTTTCCCCTCGCTCGCCGATGCACCGGATGCCTCGCTGCGCGGCACCGTGGCGTGCCAAGCGCAAGGAGGACCCACAACGTCAGGCGTGCGCCCGAGTCGCGCTCGCCTCGGGCGCGGCGGCGCGCGACGTCTACTGCTGGCCGATCGACCAGCCCGCGCAGGCCACCGCTGTGTGGACCGACGACGGCCGCCTGGTCGTCACCTCGTTCCGCGAACCGCAGGGCGAAGGCGCTCCCGAGCCGGAATGGGCGAAGTACGTCGACGTCGCCACGGGACGCGCCGAGGACGTTCCAGCGGACCGTCTCGGTGTTGGTGCCGAGCCATTCTCGGGGCCCCGGGCGAATCCTGAGGGACAACGCCTCCTCCTCGAGAGCGGCGGTGGCGAGGCCGTGATCCACCTGTTCGGCCCCGGCAACAAGGAGCGCAACCTTCTCGAGGTGACCAACGCCAACCCCCAATGGAGCATCCAGGCCGGTCCGGTCTGGTCACCGGACTTCGCCTGGGTCATGAGTTGGGACGCCGGCCTGCTCATCACCACCACCAGCGACACGCCTCGGACCCGGACGCTCGCCAGGGAAGCGAGTGCCTCGCCCTACGGGTTCGACCAGCCCAACTTCTCGATCCTCGACCGCAACCTCGACCTCAGCTGACGGCAGCGCTCAAGCGCAACCCGGCGGCTGAGCGGGTCGGTTCTCGATGATTACCCGGCGCCAGGGTTGACGTTCGCCCGGATTCGGTCTTGTGCTGCAGCTCTCCGGGCCCCGTCCCCCGGATCGGTCACCCAGAGCGACGGTCACCTTCCGTGCTGCTGCAACGCGGGCTCGTGGCGGATCCCGGGGCGAACGGGCAGGTGCGGCGATGACCCAGCGGTCTGCCCGGCGTCGCTCAGGACGAAGGACCAGGCTGGACCGTCTGCGGGTCGTGGAGTCGGGCGCGAGCGATCAACAACACGACTCCGGCGAAGATCCCGAAGGGGATCATGCCGACGACCATAGAGCCGCTACCGCCGAGCACCATGTTGAACGTGCCCGCCACGCCCATCACCGCAGCGAACGCTGTGATGGCCCAGTGGCCCCACAAGTCGCTGCGCGCCGCGAGCAGCGCCACCATCAACAAGGCCAGCCCGATGAGAACGCCGCCGCCGTTCTGGACGCCTTCGGTCGACAGCACGATGAAGCGTGCGACAGCCGGGTCGAGGTTGGCGCGGATCTTGTCGGCGGTCATCTCGGGCACGATCGTCGGATAGGTGAACAGTCCCTGGCTGGCGACGCTGACCGCAGTGGAGATGCCGGCGAAGGTGATTGCCAGGATCCCCGGCAGCGTCAGCCTCGGGGTGAGGGCGCGGACGAGTGCGATCAAGACGATCAGGATGAGGGCCCACCCAATGATGAACAAGGTGGAGGTCAGGGGGATCTTGGAGAAGTTGTCCACGTAGAACTGGACGAAATCCCGATCCGGTGCGTCCAGGCCCGGCTGATAGGTGTCCTTGTAGGTGCCCACCATGGCGAGGCTGGCGATGAACCACGGCGGGACCACGAACGCAACCACCGCCGCGACCAGCGCAGCGCTGCGTCGTGCCGCCACCGTGAGGTCCGTCGGCGTATCGCCCCTGCCGTCTTGCGGTGCTGCCATGGACCCACTCCTTCAGGAACTGGCTATCTCGCAGCACCGTAGGTTCGACAGGCCATCACCAACAGGGTCCAACTGCCCGTAACACCTTCAGCTGTGAGGTGAATCAACCTTGGCTGTAGCGGTGATCGTTCATGCAACTCGCTCGAGAACGACTCGGTAGCCGAGGCCGTGGAGCTGTTCGATGCAGCGGTCGCGGTGGCGGTCGGGGTCGTTGCGGCGGGTGAAGTAGTCGCCGCCGAGGTCGTCGTAGTCGGCGTCATCGGTGATGAGGTGCCAGCAGATCACCAGGATCGAATGGGCGACAGCGACCGCTGCCTTCTTCTTGCCGATGCGGCGGGCGAGCCGCCAGAACTGGGCGGAGAGGTAGGTGTCTCGGGTTCTGGCGGCGGCCCAGGCGCATTGGACGAGGGTCTCGGTGAGCCACACGTTGCCGGGGGTGGTCTTGCCCGATCCGCGTTTGCCGCCGGTGATGTTGTTGCCTGGAGCGAGCCCGGCCCACGACGCGAGGTGCCCGGCGGTCGGGAAGATCGACATGTCCACACCGATCTCCGCGAGGATCACCTCGGCCGAGCGCTTCGCGACGCCGTCGATGGTTGCGAGGTGGTCACGGGCCCGGTCGAAAGGGATGTCGGCCTCGTTCGTGTGCTCGGTCATCACGGTGTCGATCTGGGTGTCGAGACGGGCCATGGCCGCTTCGAGGTGATCGATGTGGTCGAGGCTCATCCCGATCAACAGGCCGTGATGGTCGCCGAAGCGGCCACGCATTGCCTGGCGGAGCTCGGGGAGTTTCTTGCGGAGCCGCCCCTTGGCGAGATCGGCGAGAACCTCGGGGTCGCGTTCGCCGTCGATGAGCGCCCGCAGCATCGCCCGGCCCGATGCTCCCAACACGTCCGACGCGACCGACCGCAGCTTGATGCCGGAGTCCTCGAGGGTCTTCTGGATGCGTTGGCACTCCTGGGTGTGGGTCTGCACCAGGCGCTTTCGATACCGGGTCAGGTCCCGCAGCTCACGGATCACCGGCGAAGGCACGAAGCTCGAGCGCAACAAGCCATGCTCGAGCAGCTCCGCGATCCACTCGGCGTCGAGCACGTCGGTCTTGCGGCCCGGGAGGATCTTGAGGTGCCGCACGTTCACGAGCTTCAACGCCACGGGTCGGTCCTCGAGCACGTACCAGACGGGCTTCCAATACGACCCGGTCGCTTCCATCGCGACCTCGGTCACCCCCTCGTCGCCGAACCAGTCGGCCATCGCTTCGAGGTCACCGACGAAGGTCCGAAACGTCCGGGTTTCCTTGCGGCGACCGCGACCACCCGGGTCCGGTGTCCGCACACACGCGACGACTTCGTCCTTGCCGATATCGATGCCAGCGCATCGTTCCAACACCACGTCCACAGGCCCTGCTCCTCTTGTTCTCGTCGATGCTGCGAGGGTGTCGGGCGGGGCCAACCGATCTACGAAGCTGTGAGACGTGCTCGTAGCAACAATCCGTGGTGCCGGGAAGGCCCCTGGCAACAGTCTCTGACGCGGGTTCGTGCACACCAAGCTCGAACGTGCTCAGCCCGACCCACCGATTCTCATCCCTCGTGGCGGCCAAGGCCATGGGGTCTCTCTGACCGGAGCGGACAAACGGGGACGGCCAGCCATTCCCGAGGTGCCGATCGGGGACGACTCGGGCGCGCCTCGGCGAGGCGCCGTCTGATCCGCCGCACTGCGACAGGGTGCCGGTGATGACAACCGATGACACGGGCCCGATCCGAGCCGCTCGACCGCCGGCCAAAATGCACACTGACCAGCACTTTCGTGCTGGTCAGGTGGGTGTCGGAGGGGCGGACCGAGCAAACGCCGAGTGGCGTCTGAGCAGCAAGTCGTAAGGCAGGTTCAGGTCCGGACTAGCCCCGATCGTTCATGAGAATGCAGCGGCGGTGGCCGTCGGCATTTCGGGCT
>CAZIVZ010000021.1:0-16141 GCA_964542495.1 uncultured Aquihabitans sp. | reverse complement strand
CGAGCTCGTGCGGGAGGCGGCCGTGACCGCCGGGTGACCACGCTCAAGGGCCCCGACGCCGGCGCCTACTACGTCGACGGTCCTGGCGGGTACTACCTCGACGGCGACGAGCCGCCTGGCCAGTGGCTCGGCCTGGGCGCTGGTGCGTTGGGGCTCGAGGGTCAGGTCGACGACGACCACTTCCTCGCGCTCATGGACGGGCGGGACCCGATCGACAGGGAGCAGCTCGGCACCAGTCACCACGAACGCACCGTCCGAGGCTTCGACGTCACCTGCTCAGCGCCGAAGTCGGTGTCGGTCCTGTTCGCCATCGGCGACGAAGGCGTCCGCAACGAGGTCCTCCACGCGCACGATGCAGCCGTCGCCGCGGCGTTCGGTTGGATTGAGGAGCACGCCCACTGCCGGTACCGGGTCGACGGGGAGATCTGGACCGTCGACGCCGGCGGCCTGGTCGCTGCCGCCTTCCGTCAGCACACCAGCCGGGCGCACGACCCCCAGGTCCACACCCACCTCGTCATCGTCAACCGGGTGATGGCCCCCGACGGTCGATGGCTGGCACTCGACGCCCGCACCCTCAAGCACGACCAGCGCACCGTCTCGGCCCTCTACGCCGCCGGGCTCCGAGCCGAGCTGACCAGCCGCCTCGGGGTGCGCTGGAACGAGGTGGAGAACGGCCAGGCCGAGATGGCCGACGCACCCGAAGAGGTCCTCGAGCCTTCTCCCAGCGCACCACGCAGATGGCCCGTCGCATCGAGGAGAAGACCGACCGGTTCGTCGACGACCTCGGCCGCCGCCCCACCCCGCGGGAGCGCTGGCGCATCGAGCGAGAGGCAGCGACCGACAGCCGGCCCACCAAGGCCAGCGCCGACGCGGCCGAGCTCCACCAGGACTGGCACGACCAACTCGACGCCCTCGGCTACTCGCCCGAGCGCTACCTCGATCGCGTCACCGGTCGGACCCGACCGATCGAAGACGAGGCCGTCACCGATCGGGACACGGTGATCGCCGCACTGTCCTCGCTGCGAGACACCCAGTCGGTCTGGCGTCCGGCCGAGATCACCCGAGAGATCGCCGCCGCCCTCCCGACCCGACTCGGCGGGACGGCTGGTGAGACCATCGAGTGTGCCCAGCGGCTCGCGTCGCACGTCGAGGACGACCTCAGCGTCGACATCTCGCAGCCCGTTCCCGGCCATGTGCCGGTGCGTGACGACGGACGGCCGGTCACCGAGGGAGCGCTCGACCGGATCCTCACCACGCGTTCGATGCTCGACGAGGAGGAGCACATCCTCGACCTGACCCAGCGGTGGGCGGCCGAGGGCGGCGGCGACGTCCACGACCTCCACAGCGGCGAGCTGTCCGCGGTCCAGCAGCACGCGGCCGGGGCGGTGGCCGGGGGAGAGGCGCCTGGTCCTGGTGGTCGGTCCGGCTGGCACCGGCAAGACCACAGCCATGCGCCCCGCCGTCGCTCACCTCCACGCCCAGGGCCGGCCGTGCTTCGGCGCCGCCCCGTCGGCAGCAGCGGCCGAGGTGCTCGCAGTCGACACAGGCATCGACGCCGACACCCTCGACAAGCTCCTCGTCGAGCACCGCCTCGACCGCCCGCCCCAGCACCGCTACGACCTCCCTGCTGGCACGACCGTTGTCGTCGATGAGGCCGCGATGGTGCCCACGCCGCGCCTGGCCGAGCTGATCGACCTGGCGGACCGCCGCGGCTGGCGCCTCGCGCTCGTCGGCGATCCGATGCAGTTCTCCGCCGTCGGTCGCTCCGGCATGTTCGGCCAGCTGGTCGACACGATCGGCGCCGTTGAGCTCGACCGGGTCCACCGCTTCGACGCGTCCTGGGAACGAGAGGCCAGCCTCCGCCTCCGCCGAGGCGACACCGACGTCGTCGCCCTTTACGACCACCACGACCGCTTCCGCGGCGGCACCGGCCGCCAGATGGCCAAGGCCACTGTCGCAGCGTGGCGACGCGCCACCGAGTCCGGCGAGACCGCGGCGATGATGGCCCCCACCCGGGCCGGCGTCGATGTTCCCAACGAGCTGGCGCAACACGAGCGGATCGCCGCTGGTGAGATCGACCTCCGCAGTCGGTCCGTCAAGGTCGGCACCAGCCGGGCGTTCGCCGGTGACCTCGTCGCCACGCGTCGGAACGACCGGATGCTACTCACCGATCAGGCCCGCATGGTCAAGAACCGCGACCACTGGATCGTCGAGACCTCCACGGCGACGGTGGCCTCACCGTCGCGGGTCGCACCGGCCGGGTCGACCTACCCGTTGACTACGTCGCCGCTCACGTCGAGCTGGCCTACGCCGAGACCAGCCACGCCACCCAGGGCCGCACCGTCGACCGCAGCTACCTGTTCCTCGACGGACCCAGCGGCACCAGCGGCATCTACGTCCCGCTCACCCGTGGCCGCACCAGCAACGAAGTCTTCGTAGTGCTGACCGACGAGCGCACCGCTGCCGAGGTCGTCGCCGAAGCCGTCGCCCGAACCTGGATCGACCAACCCGCGACCGCGTTGCGCCTCGACCGACCCAAGTCGCGGGCCAGCCGCGGCGACGGCGACCGGGACACCACGATTCGATCTCTCCATGCCGTCTCATTCGAGCCGCTCCCTGAGCAGGAGTTACGGGCTCTCGTCGGTCGAGCAGCGGCTCACCGCGCATCGGCCGAGCGGATCAGTTGGCGACTCCGCGACCACGACCAAGCACTTGCAGACCTCGCTGGACGGGAGGAGGAGCTGCGCCATCAGATCCGCCACGCCCGAACCCGTCTCGCCGATGCGACACGCACGCTCGGCGAGCACGACCGGCCGCTCCACCGTCGACACCACCGCATGGAGATCGAGAACGCGAAGCGCGAGGCCTCGGTGCTACCCGGACGGATCGATGACATCGAGACTGGGCTCAGCGAGCTGCCCAAGGAGGTCGAGGCCGCTCGGTTCGCTCGTGAGCAGACCGTTCGTCTCGACGAGGCGGTACGGCGTGGCGAACCCGAGCGGGTCGAGCAGGCGATCGAGGCCGACGCCCGCGCCCGAGGAATGGAGGCAGCTGATCAGCCGCCGGCGCTCATCGTCGCCCACCTGGGCCCTGTACCTGACGACTGGGCGGCCCGAGACCGCTGGGTCGAGGCCGCCGGCCGCATCGCCCAGCACCACGCCCTATGGGGCGAGCCCCCAGGGGCGACCTTCGTCGGCTACTTGCCCACCTTGGACAACGACGAGGGCTACCGCCTCACCTTCCATGCCGCCAACCACGCCATCCACGACCTCGACCGCATGGTTGGCCCGGCCCGCCCCTCCATCGAGCGCGAGGCGCCGGGCCTGTCGCTATGAGGTACCCGGCTAGCGTCATCCGTCGAACGACGAGCGAAAGCGGGCCTGTGGCTGATTGGGAGAGAGAGCGGCCGATCGGTGGTCGTCGATACTCGAATGCCTATCGGTCAAGCGGCAAAGGCCCGATCGTTCAATGGCTTGTCGACGCGGTCGAGGCATCGGGTTGCACAGTCCTGGGGGTGTCCGATCACACCGTCTCGCCGGTCCACCTCGGCATCAAGCTTCCCGACGGTCGCAGGATCGGCGCAACCGTCTACGCGTTCCGGTCCAAGGAGCTCGGTACAGGAGGGCGGCCATCGGATGAGTACGAGATCCAGGTCCGCCTCATGAGCGAGACGGCCTGGGCGGAGTGGGACCATCCAGTTGGCTTCGACCCCCAGGGCGTCGAATCCACCGCTGTCATCGGCATCCAACTGACAGCGAACGTCGGTGTTGCGCTCGATCCGAGGCTCTACGACCCGCTTCCCATGGGCAACTCGGTTCAGTTCCGGGATGCCCAGGCGCAGGCTGCGCAGCAGTCGGGGTGGTACGTGTGGCAGCGGGGCAACATGCCCGGCACGAAGCGAGATGCACGTGCAGCGGAGGGCTTCGAGACCTGCATCGCCTTTCGCCCGGATCGTTTCGTCGACCTGCTCCTATTCGAGCGGGAGGCTCTCGATCTGCGGCTGGATCAGTCGCTTCGTTTCCACGCAGCGGAGCGAGCTGGACAGGTGAAGGCCACCGATCTTCGCCACGAGCTCGAGGTCGCCTTCGATCTGAAGCCCGGCGAGATCTTCACCGTCCTTTCCGAGCGGCGGCGCCTGACGACTGCCGTTCGCGGAGGGGTGGCTGAGCTTCACCTCGGGCGTGTACTCGACAAGGTCGAAGGCGCCGAGGTGGAAGGCATCGACAAAGACGGCCAACCAGACTTCGACGTCCGGGTCGGTCGCGAGCACTTGCGGGTCGAGTGCAAGAACGTCCTCTCGACGAAGGTCGATCCGGACACGAAGGAACCCGTCGTCGAACTCTGGAAGACCCGGGGGAAGGTGCCGGGACGGTTGTACGACCGAGACCACTTCGATGTCGTCGCGGCGTGTCTTTGGGCGCAGACCAAGAAGTGGGAATTTCGGTTCAAGCGAACTCGCGACATGCCGTCGTACCCGGACCACGCGGACAAGCTGCACAACTTCCACACGGTCGACGCGACCTGGAGCGATACCTTCCCGCCCCCGTAGCTCCGGTTAGGCCGGACCTCCAGCGGCGGCTACCTGTTCGGCAACGCGCTGAGCCAGCAGCGGGGGGACCGAGTTGCCCATCTGGGCCTGCACCGATGCCCGCTTGCCGACGAGGTCGAAGTCGTCTGGGAAGGTGAACAGACGCCGGAGCTCTGTCACCCGAAGGCGCCGGCTCTCCCAGTGGAACGGCCCGACGTTGGGGCCGGGCTGGGCCTGGATGGTCGGCGACGGCCTGGCCGGGTCCAGCTTCAGCAGGAACGACCAGTAGCGAGAGCGCCACTCGAAGATCGGGTCCGGGTGACCGCGCTCCTTGGTGAAGTGCAGGTAGTTGTCACCCGGCGGGATCTCGGGGAGCAGGTGTCCCCAGCTGCCCCGCACCACCTCTTCGACCTCGGGTTCGGTGATGAGCCCATCGAGCGCATCGCCGGTGGTGACGTGGGGGAGCGGACCGCCGGTGACCTTGCGTCGCTCCCACTCACCGTGGTGGGTCGGCTCCGGGAGCTCGGGGAGCTTCTCTCCCTTGCGGCAGCCGACGATGAACAGTCGTGGCCGAGCCTGCGGAACGCCGTAGTCGGCGGCGTTGAGGACCTGCCACGTGCACTGGTAGCCGGCCGCTTCGATCTCGCTGAGAAGCCGCTCGAAGGCGGGCCTGCTGGCCTTGTTGTTGAACGTCAGTGCGTAGACGTTCTCGAGGATGAAGTAGCGGGGCTTCGCCTCGGCCAGGACCCGCGTGTACGCCTGCAGCAGGCTGGCCGCCGGATCGATGCCGTCGCGCTTCCAATCGAGCCAGAACCCAGACTTCGAGAAGGCGACGCACGGAGGCCCGCCGACGAGCAGGTCAGGTCGGTTGCGGAGGTTGAGCCCGCCGGCACGGAGTATGTCTCGGGTGGTGACACCGCTGTCGGAGCCCGCCGCGAGGGGGTAGAGGTCTGCCCGCACGACCTCGTGGAGCCCCGGGAAGAACGTCGGGGCGTTCTTCTCCATCGTGTCGGCTGCGTCCTGGTCCCACTCGACGGCGGCGACGGTGGAGAAGCCGGCAGCCTCGGTGCCCAGGTCCAGCCCCCCGGCGCCGGAGAACAGGGAGATAGCGGAGCCGAGGGCCATGCGCCCAGTCTGACCGCTGCGCGGCGGCCGGGCGCGAACCCTTGCGGGCGTGAGGAGGCTGAGCTGGACGCCGTTGGCCCGTGGGCCGTGGTGCAGCGATTCCATCCACCTAGTACACCCGGACCCTGTGACAGCGAACCGCCGGCCGGAGCGCCCCGACGGGGGAGCGGCACCACCCGGTGAGGGCCGTACGGTGAACCTCGGTGGCGGCCGGATCGTGCCGTACCCCGAGCCGCGGGACGAGGCGGCCACCAAGATCGGCAAGGCCAACCGAAGGACCGGTACCAAGCCGGAGATCCGGCTCCGGTCCGCGCTCCATCGCCGCGGCCACCGGTTCCGGAAGGACCACCTCCTTCGAGTCGGGACGGTACGGGTCCGGCCCGACGTCGTGTTCACGCGGTGGAAGGTCGCGGTGTTCGTCGATGGCTGCTTCTGGCACGGCTGCCCGGACCACCAGCACGTGCCGAAGTCGAACCGCGACTACTGGGTCCCGAAGCTCGCTGCGAACGTCGAGCGCGATCGCGGGGTCGACGCAGCCCTCATCGATGCCGGTTGGATCGTCCTCCGCATCTGGGAGCACGACGAGGTGGCCGACGCAGTCGCGCAGGTCGAGGCAGCCGTGGATGAACGGCGAGGAATGCCTTCGGACCGACGCTGATCGTCACACCTCCTGGCGATGACGTGGACATGACGATCACCCTGGTGTTCAACGTTCCCGTCCACGTCGAGGTCGATGAGGTCCACCGGGCCGTCGTGTCCGTCAAGGTCGACGACCAGCACGCCGTCGGTCCGGTGCATGCGCTTGAGGATGACGATGGAAGCACAGAGCTCCTCGCCCGTGGCGCCGCGATCGCCGAGGACGTGGACTGGCCGATGTGGGGGGTCGGACCGTACGGATTCAGATCGGCCCGGCGTACTCGATCTCCTCGGGGTCCGAGTAGGTCGCCCGAAGGCTGTACATGTTCGTCAAGGCGCCCCAAGCCGCGTCGGCTGCCCACCCGGGATCGTCGTACGCCGGGTGCCCGGGCTCGACGTTGAACGTGATGGAGAAGCGGAAGGTGCGGGTCTCGTTCGCCATCGTCCGATCATCGCTCGAGGATCCGGCTGTGCTCGAGCGATCATTCGTGGACCCGACGAGGAGGAACCCCATGAGCGTCTACGTTCGCTACCGAGCGGACATCTGGACCGAGGTGTCACGCGACGGCGAGATCGCGACGGTCGTGGTGGACGTCGACTCCATGGCGGACCCGCTCGACGTCCTGAGCGCCGACGGCGAGCCAGTCGAGGGCGACGACCGCGCCGGCGCCATCGAGGCTGCTCAGTCCCAGGAGTGGCCGTCGTGGGACTACGGGGCGAGCCCGGTCACCCGCTCGGGAGATGACTGATCCTGTCGAGGTGGCGATTGTCCGGCCTCTTGGATCTAGCGTCGATGCCATGCCGAACCCGCCGGGCCAACCCGTCGTCGACTGCACCATCGAGCTGCGCGAGGTCCAGCCTCGGGTGTGGCGCCGGCTCCTCGTCCCGGGGAGCGTTCGGCTCGACAAGCTGCACCGCATGTTCCAGGCGGCGATGGGGTGGGAGGACTGCCACCTCCACGCCTTCGAGATCGGTGGCGAGCGCTACGGGATGCAGCTCGACGAGCACCCGGACGGCGAGCTGCAGGAGAAGGACTTCACCGTCGTCACCGCCATCGGGTCGAACGAGCGCTTCACCTACGAGTACGACTTCGGCGACTCATGGGACCACGACGTCACCGTCCACCGCGTCTGGCGGATGCCGAAGGGCCTGAAGTTCGCCGTCTGCCTGGATGGGGCCAACGCCTGCCCGCCCGAGGACGTCGGCGGCTCATGGGGCTACGAGCATCTGCTCGCGGTGCTCGCCGATCCCGCGCACGAGGAGTACGAGCACCTGAGTGAGTGGATCGGTCGTCCGGTCGACGCGACAGCCTTCGACCTGGCGCTCGTCAACGCGCACCTCCAGGCAGCTCGCTGACCGGTTTGGGCAGCCCGGGTGGAGGCCGAGTTCAGACGGGGCGATCTGTGCACCGGTAGCCTTGGACCCATGGTTCCGGTGAAGCGTGTCTACGGCCCGGGTGAGGCGACAGCGTTCGTCGCTGGCGGCGGCCCCGCGACGGACGACGACGTGTCGATCACCAACGATGGCCGCCGGCTGGACAGCGCCGAGGCGGTCCTCGAGTTCCTCGAAGAGCTGCGGCGGGAGCAGGAAGCCGCCGAGCGATCGGCTTGATCTGGTGGCCGACATCAGACTCGCCGGCGTACGTCACTGGTACCGTGGCGACGTGGCACTCCGTCGAGAAGACCTCAGCGCTGAGCAGCTGAAGCGCCAGCAGGCGCTCGATCGGTCGTGGCACGAAGCCGAACAGGGTCTCGCCGATCCCGAGCTCCGCGACTACCTCGAGGCATCACTGCGCCGGCTCGACGAAGATCCTTCGGCTCCGCTGCTCACCCGCGAGCAGTTCCTGGCTCAGACGAAGTAGTGCCGCTCCGAGACGTCGGGGAGTACCAGCGCTGGGTCGAGCGCGAGGCGCCGTCGCCGGCCGCACAGCGCGTTGCCCGGCACTTCATCGCCGAGCTCGGGGACGAAGCGTGGCGCCACCCGAGCGTCCCGATCGAGGCGCTGTCGAACCAGCCGGAGTTCGAGGTGCGGGAAGCAGCCCTGGCGGTCGAAGGAGAGCAGCGACCGGTGAACATCTGGTACCGGCACATCTACGCCACCGACGTGGTCGACCTCATCGCCGTCACCAACCGTGATGACAAGTGATGACAACTGATGACAAGCGCCCGGTGTCGGAGGGGAGAGCACGCCGGTTGCGCGCATCCGGGTCGCGCGCTCCGGCGTCCGACACCGCCGGCTCCGGGCCCTCCCCGACGGTCGACACACCCGCTCGCTTGTCATCAGGATGTCCGCGAAAGTCCAGGAAACGGGGTGGTACAGGCGGGTACTGGCGGTCACAGCGCGCTCGAGCGTGTCGACCCCAGCGGCGAGGTGGTGGATCGCTCGGACCCGGGTCTTCGGGTCCGGCGAGTCCAGCAGGTGCTGGCATGACTCCAGCTTTCCGTGGGATCGATGCCTCCACAAGACCCGTGCTGATTCACGGAGTCACCCTTCGAGCGGGCTCTCCAACGGACGGTACGGTCCGCCGTAGCCTGCTGAACGCAGGGCCGGTAGGAAAGCGGCGACCATCTCGGGTGAGCGCATCGCTCCGTCTGCCGGTGCCGCGATCACGGCGATCTCACCCCCGCCGGGGATGTCGAGATCGGCGTTGGAGAACGGTCGCCCGTCAGCAGTCAGGTAGCAGATGAGGTCCGGGGCCAACGCCACCGGTTCGGCACGGTCCTCCCGCCACGCGACCAGGTTCTCGTTCTGGTTGACGATGCGCAGCCCCGGTCCCTTCGTGGGGCTCACCTCGACGAAACCGGTGTCGAAGCCCCCGCTGGTCGTTTCGCCTGAGGCGGTGATCTTCCCGCGGATCAGCACGGAGCCTTTCAGTTCCTTGGCGACCACCTCCACCGGGTCCTCGCGCTTCGCTCGAGCGTCGCGCAGCCGCGCTCCCAGGAGCCGACACTTGGTCGTCGTGCCGGCGATCGTCGCCGACCGCACCGCCGCGCCGTCCATGGCCCACACGGCCACCCCGGCGTCCTCGGTAAAGGCGCCCGAGGAGATGACGCCGCGCATGACCGTGTCAGAGGTGGCGGGGTCGCCGGCCGAGAAGGAGACCTTCTCGGTGGCGTTGGCGAGGAACACGGTTCCGATCGGGACCGTGTTCGTGGCGTAGGTGCACATGGTCAGCGACGGCACGGCACGCGAGGCGCCAGCGCCGTCGACGATCGGGATACCGTGCCCAGCGGCGACCAGCATGGGCAGGAGGCTGTTGGCAGCACCCAGCTCGGCGGCCAGGACGTGGGTCAGAGGTCCGCTGAGCGACCCGGCGAGGGCGTCCCAGGCTCGCACTGGTGCGTCCGCCGGGAAGCCCGATGAGGCAGCGTTGGGCGAGCCCACCCCGGCGGAGATCGCCGCCGTAGCGGTGATCGGGACGTCGGCGACCGCAACGAGCTCGACCGCTTTGCCGGCCAGGTCAGCCAGGAACTGTTGGCCCAGGCGGTAGGGCCCGCCGCCACCAGCACCGAGGACGCAGGCGCCGTCGAGGATGTCGTGCAGGTCCTGTTCGGAGAGTGTGCTCATGGTCGCTCCTAGATCGGTTGGGTGGGCTGGTCAGACGGTCAGACGGTCAGACGGTCAGGCGGTCTCGCGGGCGATGTCGGCGTTGACACGCTTCACGATGGCCTCAGCCCCTTGGGCTCGGGCCGTCTCGAGCGAACGGGCCCGCAGTTCGGCAGCGTCGATCGGGTCATCGGCGAGCTCGGCCTGCAGGCGCAGCAACTCGGCCAGCCACGCTCGCTCACCGGTGGCATCAGCCGCCGCGATCGCCGCGTCGGCCGCCGTTCGGCCGAGCTGGCGTCGACCCGCCCTCAGGGCGCCGTCGGTGAGCAGCAGGCCGAGCAGGGTTTGGGCGATCACCACGCCTCGGGCCCTCAGGGTTTCGATGGTCTCCTGCATCAACCCCAGCCCGGCGTCGACCTCACCGAGCCGGGCCCGGGCCCAGCCCTGGACGACGGCCGCGATGGCGACGTAGATCGGGAACTCTTCGGCCCGAGCTAACGCGGCCAGGGCGTCTCCGGCCGAGAGGGCCTCGGTTGGACGGTCCTCCAGCACGTGCAGGAATCCCGCGGCCTGCAGCACGAGCGCGTCGCTGAAGCCATGGCCGAGCTCGGCCGCATCCCGCCCAGCATCTGCGACCATCGCCGCGGCACCAGCAGGGTCGTAGCGCAGCCAGGCGCAGAACACCGCCGGGACGACGGCGGTGAAGCGGGGGTTCTGGGCGAAGCCGCTCACCTGGGCGGCGTGGCGGTCGAGCGCCGCGAGCCTTTGAACCTCGTCGAGGTGGAACGCTGCGGCGACCAGCTCCCCGGCCCAGAAGAGCGTGTTGCCCATCATCAGGTGCGCTTGCACCAACAGGTCGGGTTCGCCGAGAAGCGAGGCGATCCCGAGACACTGCTCGGCCAGGCGACGGGACTCGCCGGCGTTGCCAGCGAACTGGTGGAACGTGCGCAGCCCGAAGAGGGCCTGGAACCGCTCACGCCCCTCCGGCATGTCTTCGCTCAGAGCCGCGGCACGCTCGTAGGCCTCCCTGGTGGCGGGAGCGCTCTGCCCGTCGGTGACAATGCGCCCGGCACCCAGCGCCAGCAGCAGGGACAACATGAGCTCGCTCCGCTCGGGGTCGGTGACGGCCGGCACCCGCTCCAGGCCCTCCTCGGCGACGGCCACAGCCTCGCGATAGGCGCCCAGGCCGAGGGCGTAGCGGGCGGCGGCTACACCGTCGCGCGCTGCCTGGAACGGCCTCCCACCGTGCCAGTGGTGGTGGGCCAGACGACGCCGGTGCGGCTCGAGAGAATCCTCGAACACCGCGGCGATGGCGTCGGCGGTCCGGGCGTGCAGCGCGGTCCGATCGACCGTGAGGAGAGTCTCGTACGCCGCATCGCGCACCAAGCTGTGCTGGAACCGGATGCGCCGGTTCCCATCCAGGTTCCACACCCCGCGTTCGGCTGCTGCCGCGCACACCTCGTCGGCGGGGCCTTGGAGCACGTGCTCGAGCACATCCATGTCGAGCTCGGCGCCGACTACCGACGCCGTCTGCACCGCATGGCGCACCTCCGGGGGAAGGGCGTCGAGGCGGGCCACGACGACGTCGCCGACCGTCGGCGGTAGGTCATCGCCGCCCACGACCACCAGGCCCTCTGCTCCCGGGGCAAGGTTGTCCTGCTCCTGAAGGTGCAGCAGGATCTGCTCGACGAAGAACGGGTTTCCGCCGGTGCGCTCGGCCAACCACGCTGCGGTGGTCGGCGCCACCGGCTCCGAGAGCACCTCGGCGGCAAACGCCTCGACGTCCGCGTCGCCCAGCGGGTCGATGACTACCTCGAGGGCACCGGCCAGGATCCCTGCGGCTCGGCTGGTCGCCACGACGGCGAACGGGACGTCGCCGAGGCGATCGGGCAGATCGGCCACGAAGGCGAGCGTTTCCGGGTCGGCCCAGTGGAGGTCCTCGAGCAGCAGCACCGTCGGCCCAGATCGGGCCAGGTCCGCCATCAGGGCGACACATGCTGCCTGGATGCCACGGAAGCGCTCAGCGGGCTCGACCGCCTCATACGCGGGTCCGGGATCGACGACCTCGACCAGGGCGGCCAGGAACGGGCGATAAGCGCCCAGCTCGGTTCGCTCTGCCAGGAACGCATCCAGGCGAGCGGCGTTGGTCGAGCGCGGGGCACGTCGCGACAGGCCCAGGTGCCGGCTCACCGCCCAGGCCAGCGGCCCCAGCGCCCGCCGCCACACAGGATCAGAGCGCCCCGACAGCCACGTCGCCCCGGATCCTGCGGCTGTGGCGGCGACCAGGTGCGACTTCCCCACACCGGCGTCACCGACTACCACCATGGTTCCGGCGGCGTGGCCCTCGGCGAGGGGATCGAGCGCCTGGTGCAACACCGCCATTTCGCGCCCACGGCCGACCACGGCGCGGACGTGTGGTACCTGAGGTCGGCGGTCGCCGGTGGGGTCGATGGCGAACACCGCCACGGGATCGGCGATCCCCTTCAACTGGTGAACGCCGAGCGGGCGGGCGCGCATCTCCGCGCCGGAGCGGGCCATCACCGCAGAGGTCACTCGGATCTCGTCGACGGCGGCACCCGCCATGAGCCGAGCCGCGACGTTCACCTGCGAGCCGTAGACGGTGTACTCCTCCCGCCGGGGTGACCCGGCGAACCCCGCGAAGGCCACCCCATGGGAGACCCCGCTGCGCAAGAGACCCGGATGGCGGTCGTGGAGCTCCAGCAAGAGCTCGAGCGCTCGTTCGACGTCGCCCTCGAAGGCGACGGGGGCGCCCCACACCAGCATGAGCACCGCGCCCTTGTCCGCCACCTCGACGCTGAACCGGCCGCCGAAGCGATCCTGCAAGGCGAACAGGTCTTCGATGACCGAGTCGAGACGGGCTGCATCTGCCACCGAGACGAACGCCACCACCACCGGACGGAACTGATCTGTGGTGTCGAGGATCTCCGGTGGGTGGAGGAGGTGGGCGAGCGGGTGGGGGTCGGAATGATCGACGGCGGCCGGGGCGGGCTGCGCCGGGTCGGCGTCGCTCAGACCGCGCAAGCCCTCGTCCAGGACCAGGGTGCCCGTCTCGGCTCGATCCTCAGCCGCCACTGCCGCCGCGGTCGCGTCCCCGTGCACCCAGTAGACGGCGCGCCGGCCATCGGGTGAGGTGCGCATCCGCCAGCGGATCGTGCCTGTCCCCACCCCGACCCGGCCGCTGATGGCGAAGGTGCCGTAGGGGGAGTGGTGCTCACCCGCGCCGCTCACCGATGTCGCTATCAGTCGCGCCGCTGTCACCGCGTGAGCGGGAGCGCCCTCGAAGACAGCCATGATGGCGTCCCCCGAGAAGCCGGTCACGTACCCATCCCAGTCGTAGACGGCGTCGACGAGCGGGCCGAACACGCTGGCCATCATCTCGGCGAGCACTTCCGCTCCGTGGTCGCCGTGACGGGCCAGCTGATCAGCTGTGGTGGTGAAGCCGGCCAGGTCCACGAACACCGCCGTGGCCGCCACCTCGCCGCCCTCCTCGCCGGCGGCGACTCGATCCATCAGCGGCCGAGGCACGAGCTCCCGCGCTCGACCGGCGCCCGACCGACCGGCAGCGCCTGGTCCGGCTGGGCGGCCCGGTTCCATCAGCCCCCTGCGGCGAACGGCACGCTCAGGGTGCCCCGTGCGAAGCCGCAGAGCGCATCGACGTCGTAGCCCCCGAACCACATCTCCAGCGGCCACAGCTGCGAGGTGCCGACCACCCCGCCCATGCGGTTCCCTTTGTCTTCGACCAGCGGGGTCCCGTTCAGCGGATACGCCCAACTCGCCTTCATCCCCATGAACTGGGTGGCGGCCAGGTGCTGGCCGACCAGGTGGGCATCGTTGTCGATTGCCAGGATGCGCTTGGAGAGAGCGGCGCGGGCTGTCGGGTCCTCGGTCTTCTCGAACAGGGCGGCCAAGTCGTCGCGGCGTTGGCGGCGCACCGCGTCGTAGTCGAGCATGCCAGTCGCTTCGGCGACCTCGGCCGACTGGATCTCGATCTGGTTCATCCGGGCCGCGAGGAGGTCCGGCTCCAGGAACACGTCGTCGATGCGCAGGTCCGGTCGGGTCACGTCCCACAGCGCAGCGCGCTGCAGGCAGAACCCGGGCTTCCCGATGCGCATGACGAACGGATCGACGAACACCTGGAACGGCTGCTCGACCAGCACCAGGTTGCGCTGGGTGAACTGTCCGTTGTCGAGGAGGGCCACCGGCGCGCCCACCAGCGGGTGGTCGGTCAGGGCCTTGCCGTTGTCACGAACCGCCACCACCCGTACCCCGATGTCCTGTTCGTGGGGGTACCGGGGTGACACGGGCTGCTGGAAGCGCACCACCCGGTCGAACGGGGGCTCCCCGGGAACGGTGAAGGTCGGACCGGAGAGGCCGTGGGGGTCATCGGTCGGGTCCGGGTCGGTGGCGAACCGGCATTGCCACCAACCTTCGAAGTCGATATCGAGCATCGCCTAGCTCACCTTCATCCCCGCAGCGAACCTCGCGGCCATCAGTTCCAGCGTGTGGGCTACGTACGCGAGGCGAGGTGGGGAGTCGGGGAGCGATGCCACCTGGGCGGCGTTGGCCGCCAGCGCCTCGAACCCCTCGCCCAGCACCATCCACGCCGCAGCGCGGTGCGGGACGACTGCCACCGACCCGCCTGCGTCGAAGGACGGTCCGGCGTTCACACCGTCTGCGACCTCGTGCGCCGGCATCGACATCAGGATCTCGGCAAGGGGACGGATCGCCATGGTCATCAGCGGCATGAACGCGAGCTGCTGCAGGACCGTGCGCTGCGCGGGCGTCTCGCCCGAGCCGGACCACAGGCGGGCGAGCACCTGCAAGGTGGTGCGGTACGCGGCATCGAACAGCGCCATGACCGCGCGCGTGGTCGGGTGGGTGACCTGGGTCGTCCCCGGACGTGCGGTGAGCGATGGGTTCGCAACGACGGGCAGCGCCGGCTGGAGGTCCGGATGCGCTTCGAGCTGGTCCAGGATCTCGCAGAAGATCTGGAAGTGCGCCTCGTCGCCGCCGCTTCCCGTGCCCTCGCCCTGGGCGAGGATCAGATCGATTGCTGCCAGCGCGCTCGGCAGTTCGTTGATGGCGCTCAGGAAGACGTCGTAGCCTCCGCCCAGACCACCCACCCGCGGGAAGTCCGTGCCGATGTCAACCCCGGTGATCTCATCGGCCACCGCTCCTACGAACAACGTCGGGCCGTCCAGGGTGCCGAGCAGGGCCCGGATGCGTTCGTAGAGATCACCGACGCTCCGGGTCGGCGACGGCAACATGCAATAGGCGATCTTCGGCTCGACATCCTGGGGGCGCTCGAAGCAGATGAACTTGCGGATGGTGTCGCGGCTGAAGGGTTCCAGCGCCATCTGGTGGCCGTAGAGGTCCGACGTGTACGGGAAGCGCCGGAGACCGAACGTCGGAGCTCCGCCCACAGCGCTGAGCAGGTTGCAGACCAGGCCGAGGTGCTCCATCTCCTGACGGGCGACCATCAGGATGAACCGGGCCCAGTTCCCGTAGAGGGTCAGCTGATCATCGTCTGCGGTTTCGGCGGTGACGCCTTCTCGCTTGAGGCTGTAAGCGGCGAAAAGGTACTGGCACATGAGGGAGTGCTCGAGGTCAGCCGCCTCGCCCAGAAGCCGCAGCAGTTCGTCACGACTCGCCTTCCCCCCGTCGTACGTCGCCACGCGCGAGAAGTTAGTGGACCCTGACCGGCGCAGTGGGAGACAAGCGGGGCAAGGTGTGCCTGGATCCCGCCTAGGTCGGGGTGGTTCTCGATGCCCTCGACGCCCTCGAGTACTGGCAGATCGGCGTGGCTGTGCCGCGGCACGACGGGATGGTGTGGCTCCCTGGCGACTCGGTCGATGAGTCGGATCGGTGCTGGGATCGACGACTGTCCTCCGCCGAGGAACAGACGGCGATCGCGCAGGTGCGTTCCGTGCGGGCACTCGCCGACCGGCTTCACACCCAGCTCGGCGACGGCTGACTACGCGACTGCCGCAGCGAATACGGCGTAGAGGTCGCCGGGGAGGGGTATGTCGAGTTCCCAGGTGATGGCCATGGGCTTCTCGCCGGTATGGCTGATGTAGCGGGCGGGGCCGAGGAACCAGAACGCTCGGTCGTCGGCGCGTTCGCGGGTGAACAGGAGGACCGTGCGTCCGTCGCGTTCGTGGTGGCGGTAGCGCAGGCCGGTGGGGCTGTCGGCTCGGGTGATCGACTGGCTCTCCCAGTGGATGAGCGACCGGCTGATGGCGTAGTCGCGGTAGCGGGTGGTGGGGGAGAAGGCACCGCTGGTCT
>CAZIVZ010000020.1:0-16676 GCA_964542495.1 uncultured Aquihabitans sp. | reverse complement strand
CGTTCCGCTGGTGGGCTCATCGAGTCCGGCGATCATCCGCAGCACGGTGCTCTTGCCGCACCCGGACGGGCCGAGGAGCACCAGGAACTCGTCGTCTTCGACCTCGATCGAGAAGTCGCGCACGACCTCCACGTCACCGAAGCGCTTCGTCACACCGTCGAGGGTCACGCTCGCCATGGCCACCTCTCTGTTGAGCACTGCTC
This sequence comes from uncultured Aquihabitans sp., assembly GCA_964542495.1. Classification (GTDB taxonomy): domain Bacteria; phylum Actinomycetota; class Acidimicrobiia; order Acidimicrobiales; family Iamiaceae; genus Aquihabitans. Next base: position 16,473 of record CAZIVZ010000020.1, on the reverse strand, counting down.
CGGTCGAGCCCCGTGGACGGCCCTCACCATCCGTGGTCCCACCGCCGCATTGTTGCTCACCGCGCCTTCGATCACCGCACTCCTCGGAGCCACCCTCCGGATGCGGCCACGCAGGGGCGTAGCCTCCAACGGTCCGCAGGCGCCTGGTGAAGCCCCGGACGAGGAGGGGCGATGACACAGATCGAGGTCCGCTTCACGATCGACGATCGGGCCAAGGGCGACACCATCGCCCAGGAGCTGTTGGACCGGCGGCTGGTTGCGTGCTGGCAGCGAACCGGGCCGGTGGCGAGCCGCTACTGGTGGAACGGTGAGCAGGAGTCGGCCGACGAGTGGCTGTACGCCGCCAAGACCACCGACGCCCGCCTCGACGACGTGGTGGCCACGGTGGCGGCACTCCACCCCTACGAGGTCCCCGAGGTGGTCGCCACCGCCATCGTCGGCGGCGCCGCGGACTACCTCCGCTGGATCACCGCCGAGACCGACCCGACCCGGGAACCGTGATGGAGGCCGTGGTGTCCGCCCTGCGCGCCCAACAGGCCGAGCTGGCCGGCTACGTGGCCGACCTCGACGCCGAGGGGCTGCTCCGGCCGAGCCGCTGTCGGGGGTGGACGGTGGCCGACGTGCTGGTGCACCTGGCCCAGACCGACGAGATGGCGGTGGCATCGGTGACCGGCCAGCTCGGCTCGTTCGTCGAGCGGACCGCCGAGGGTCTGGCCCCGGTCGGTTCGGTCGACGAGTGGGCCGCCGCCTACGTCGACCTCCAGCGGGGTGAGCCCACCGCGGATCGCGATCGCTGGGTGGCCGGCGCCGAGGCCCAGGCCGATGCCTTCGCCCGGTGCGACCCGGACGCGCGGGTGGAGTGGGTGGCCGGTCAGATGGCGGCCCGCACCCTCGCCACCACCCGGCTCACCGAGACCTGGATCCACACGGTCGACGTGGCCGTCGCCTTCGGCCCGCGACCGGCGCCCACCGGCCGCCTGTGGCACACCGCTCGCCTGGTGTGGCGGACCGTGCCCTACGCCCTCGGCCAGGCGGGCCTGGCCGCCGCCGGACCGGTGGCGTTCGACCTGACCGCACCCGACGGTTCGCGCTGGTCCTTCGGCACCGACGACGCGCCCGCCACCACCATCCACGGGTCGGCGGCCGAGCTGTGCGAGGTGGCGGGCCAGCGGGCGAGCGCCGCAGACACCTCCCTGGTGGGCATCGGCCCCGATGCCGAGGCCGTGCTCCACCTCATGCGCACCTTTGCCTGAAGCCGCCCCGGGCCGCCCGATGTCGGCCCGCGTCCGCTCAAGCGTGGGCGTGGCGGCGCATCGGGGGGAGGGTGGGCGGCGGCTGGCGGCGCTCGGGCAGGTCGGCGAGCAGCGCGGTGGTGGCGGCGGCGATCTCGGCCACGGCCTGCTCGAAGCGATCCTCGGTGACCCGGGACGGCTTGGTGATGCCGCTGACCTTGCGCACGTACTGGCGGGCGGCGGCCTCGATCTCCTCGGGCGTGGCCACGGGCTCGAGCCCCCGGAGGGTGGTGATGTTGCGGCACATGGCGGGCCTCCAGAGGCTCGGCGTCGTGGTCGAGGGTAGCGAGCGATCCCGGTGCCGGCTCGGTGCCGACCGCTCCCCCCTTCCTTGCCAAACGAACGTTTGATTGCCTACGGTGGGTCACCGCCCACCCCGCTCGAACAGGAGCCCCTCGTGACCGCCGTCGACACCCCCTTCGATCTCGCCGCCATCGACTTCTGCGATCCCCACACCTACGACGACCCGTGGGCCGTCTACGCCGCGCTCCGGAACCTCGACCACCTCCACTACGACGCTGCCAACGACCTCTACGTCGCCGCGCGCCACGAGGACGTGTTCCACCTCAGCCGCGACAACGAGCTGTACTGCAGCCGCTTCGGCGTCCGCCCCAAGATCGCCGGCGACATGTCGATCATCACCCTCGACGGCGAGGAGCACGTGCGCACCCGCCGTCTCATCAACGCCGGCTTCACGCCGCGCCGGGTGCGCGATCTCATGCCCCACGTGCGCCAGCTCACCAACGACATCTGCGACCAGATCGCCGACTCCGGCCGCATCGACTTCGTGGAGCAGTTCGCCATCCACGTGCCGCTGATCATCATCTGCGAGCTGATGGGCCTCAACCCCGAGCAGCGCATGAAGATGTACCGCTGGTCCGACGACATGATGGCGGGAGACGGCCACGTGGAGGCCGACGATCCGGTCCTGCACGCCGCCGCCGAGGCGTTCGGCGAGTTCGCCATGATGTGCTTGGAGCTCATCGCCGAGCGCCGGGCCGACCCACAGGACGACCTGATCTCGGTGCTCACCCAGGCGTTCGACGACGGTGCCCTGACCAAGGAGCACAAGGCGTACCAGGGCGTGGCCGAGGATGACCTGGCCAAGCTGCGCGAACAGCGCGGCAGCCTCAACGACGACGAGCTCCTCGCCTTCCTCGCCGTGCTGCTGGTGGCCGGCAACGAGACCACCCGCAACGCCATCTCCGGCGGGATGCTGGCCCTGAGCCTGTTCCCCGAGCAGAAGCAGATGCTGCTCGACAACCTCGACATCGACGACTTCGTCGACAAGGCGGTCGACGAGCTGATCCGCTACGTGTCGCCGGTGCTCAACTTCATCCGCACCGTCACCAAGGACCACACCTATCGCAACACCGAGCTGAAGGAAGGCGACCGGGTGCTGCTCATGTACCCGTCGGCCAACCGCGACGACCGGGTGTTCTCCGATCCCGACGTGCTCGACCTCCAGCGTGACCCCAACCCGCACCTGGCGTTCGGCATCGGCCCGCACTTCTGCCTCGGCGCCAACCTGGCCCGCATGGAGGTGAAGCTCGTGTTCCAGGAGCTCCTGGCTCGCTTCCCCGACATGCGCATCGACGACGACGCCCCCCTCGAACGGGGGGAGTCGTCGCTCGTGATCGCGCTCCAGCACCTGCCGGCCACGTTCACCGCCGGCGGCTGCCCGGTCCCCCACTGAGCGCCTGAGCCGTGGCCGCCGCGACCCTTCGCCCGAACCAGCGCGGCCACATCCTCGACGTGACCCTGCGGGTCATGTCCGAGCAGGGTGCGGCCAAGACCTCGATGCGCCAGCTGGCGCGCGAGTGCGGCATCAACGTGGCCACGCTCTACCACTACTTCGAGTCCAAGGACGCCCTGCTGGCAGCGGTGATCGAGGAACGCCGCTACGGCGCCCGCCTCGCCGAGCCACCGGAGATCCCGGCCCACCTCCCGGTGGACGACCGGCTCCGGCTCGTGTTCGCCACCGTCTGGCAGGGGGCCCTGGCCGAGGAACCGATCTGGCGGCTGCTGCTCGGCGAGGCGCTCCGGGGCGAGCCCACGGCGATCCCCGTCGGCCAGTCCCTGCTCGACGTGCTCGGCCCGGGCCTGGAGGCCTGGGTGGCGGCAGCCATCCCCGAGGTGGAGCACCCCGAAGCGGTGGCCGACCTGCTCCTCGGCCAGCTCTTCGCCGGGTTCGTCCGCCACATCTTCCAGCCCGACCTCGACGTGACCGAGATCGAACGGGCGGGTGGCGACGCCATCGCGGCGACCGTGGCCGCGCGCGCTGCGCCGTAGGCTGGCCCCTCCGTTCGGGGAGGGACACATGGAGATCACCGGTGGGGTCGAGACCCTGACCATCACGGGCGCCACACCCGGCGCGCACCTGCGGATCGACGACGCCGGCGGTGCGCCGATGGCCACCCTGGTGGCCGACGGGCTGGGCAACGCCCACCTGGCGTTCATCCCCGCCGAGCCCCGCCTGCTCGAGACGGCCGACGACCTCGTGTCGGCCCTGGCCGACGGCCAGCCGGTGCCGCCCGGGCGGTACTCGGTGGTCGATGAGTCGGCGGCACCCCCGGTGACCTACGGCCCCGTGCAGGTACTCGACGTCGGCGACCTGCCCGACCCGTCGCACTACGACCAGGAGCTGTCCGAGGGCTTCGGGTACCTGACCGCGCGCGACGGCGTGCAGCTCTCGGTGATGGTGCGCTTCCCCGACGAGAACCTCTTCGGACCCGCGCCGTGGCCCACCGTGATCGAGTACTCCGGCTACGGCCCGTCGAATCCCGACAGCCCGCAGCCGTCGACCCTGCTGGCCAACGTGCTCGGGTTCGCCACCGTCGGCGTGAACATCCGCGGCACCGGCTGCTCGGGTGGCGTGTACGACGTGTTCAGCCCGGGCCAGTCAGCCGACGGCTACGACGTGGTGGAGACCGTGGCCCGCCAGCCCTGGGTGCTGCACGGGCGTCCCGGCATGGTCGGCCTCAGCTACCCCGGCATCACCCAGCTCTACGTGGCCGCCACCCGGCCGCCGTCGCTGGCGTCGATCGCACCGCTCTCGGTGATCGACGACCTCTGGCGCCAGCAGTGGCCGGGCGGCATCTACAACATGGGCTTCACCCGGGCGTGGATCGCCGGGCGCGACCTGCAGACGCGCCAGGGCGGCATGGCGTGGGACCAGGCCCGGATCGATGCCGGCGACGAGGTGGCGCGGGCCAACCAGGAGATCCGGTCCCAGAACTTCGACTTCGAGCGATTCGGGCGCGCCATCGGCGACTTCCGGCCCACCCTCCAGGCCCGGCGCATCGGCCTGCACGTCAACCGCATCGACGTGCCCGTGTACCTCACCGGCGCCTGGCAGGACGAGCAGACCGGCAGCCGGTTCGCCTCGATGATCGATTCCTTCTCGGCATCGCCCCGCTCGCACGCCATCGTGTTCAACGGCCACCACCCCGACGGCTACAGCCCGGGGGTCGTGCTGCGCTGGTACGAGTTCCTCTGCTTCTACGTCGCGCGGCGCATCCCGAGGCTGCCCGAGGTCCTGCGGGCGATGGCACCACTGCTGTTCAAGGACTACTTCGGCTACGAGGCGGTGCTCGAGGCCGACCGCTTCGAGCACCACGGCGACGACTTCGAGGCCGCCCTCGCCGAGTACGAGGCCGAGCCGCGGGTGCGCTTCCTGTTCGAGAGCGGCGCCGGCCACGACGTCCTCGGTGCCGCCGGCCACCGCTTCGAGGCGTTCGCCGACACCTTCCCGCCTGCCGGTGTGGGGAGTCGCCGCTGGTGGCTGTCGCCCGACGGCACCCTCGTGGACTCCCTGCCCACCGACGCCGGCGAGGCCCGCTACGAGGACGACCTCGACGCCGGCGCCATCGGCTACGCGGTCGAGCTCCTCGGCGACCTCGATCGCTTCACCCAGCCCGAGGTGCCGATCACCTGGACCCGCTTCGCTCCCCAACACCGGGTGGTGACCGAATCGGCCCCGCTCACCGAACCGCTGGTGATCGCCGGCTTCGGCCACGTCGACCTCTGGCTCCAGCCCGGCACGGTCGACACCGGTGTGCAGGCCACCTTGCTCGAGGTGCGGCCCGACGGCTTCGAGCAACGGGTGCAGAGCGGCTGGCACCGGCCGGTGCACCGGGTGGAGGACCCCGCCCACAGCGACGCCCTCCGGGTCGACTACACGTTCGCCCCCGAGGACCGCTCGCCCCTGGTGCCCGGCGAGTGGGTGCGCTTCCGCCTGCCGATCTACCCGTTCGCCCACGTGTTCCGCCCCGGCTCCCGGCTCCGTCTCCAGCTCTCCACACCGGGCCGCGACCATCCGTTCTGGTGCTTCGACAACCCGGTGCAAGCAGGTGCCTCCCACGCCGTGGGGATGGGCGGGCCCCACGCCTCGTCGCTGGTGCTGCCCGTCTGGCCGGTGGACCTGGAGCACCCCGTCGACCACCCGCCCGCCGGTTCCCTGCGCGGCCAGCCCGCCCGCCTCGCGTAGCGCTCGCTCGGCGGCCGCCCGAGCCGCCGGCGGGCCCGCCAGGGCTCGAGGTGCGCGCGCTCGATGCTGTGAGACGATACCGAGCACGCGCACCTTCGGCTTGGGGAGGGTCCGCACACCCGTACGCTCGGCGGTGTGTCCGACCGTCCGTCGCCGATCGCCGACCTCGACGCCATGGCCCTCGCGCTCGACGAGGCCCGAGCGGCTGGTGACCGGGGCGAGGTGCCGGTGGGCGCCGTGGTGGTGGTCGACGGTGCCGTGGTGGCCCGGCGGGGCAACGAGCGGGAGTCGTCAGGCGACCCCACTGCCCACGCCGAGGTCCTGGCCCTGCGCGACGCGGCGCGGGCAGTCGGCGAGCGGCGGCTGCACCGGGCGACGCTGGTGGTGACCCTCGAGCCCTGCCCGCTGTGCGCCGGCGCGGTGTGGGCCGCCCAGGTGGGGCGGGTGGTCTACGGCACCGCCGACCTGCGCGCCGGCGCCATGGGCTCGCTCTACAACCTGGCCGTGGACCCGCGCCTGAACCACGCCACCGAGGTGATCTCGGGGGTGCGGGCCGACGAGGCCGCCGACCTGCTCACCGCCTTCTTCGCCGACCGCCGCTGACCCGTTCTGTCGCCCACCGTGGTCATCGGTGACCCACCTGGGCGACAGAACCCGAAAACGGACATCGCGCAGAATCTGCGCAGATTCTGCGCCAAGGTCGGGAACCGGCCTGGGGTGTCGGGGGGCGCGTTGGCTAACGTCGTGAGCGGAGGGCTGCCAGAGCGGACGAATGGGACGGTCTCGAAAACCGTTGTGGCTGCAAGGTCACCGTGGGTTCAAATCCCACGCCCTCCGCCAACGTGTACCGGCCCGGGCCTTGGGCCCGGTCCGGTTCGCGCGTTGAAGCACCGCTCAGGCCAAGCGGCCTGGGGTGGTGGCGCCGAAGCGCTCGATCTCACCGGTGAGGTCGAGCGGCAGGGGTCGGGGCGAGACCTCGGCGCCGTCGAGCAACTCGAGCGGGACGCACCAGCAGACCTCGAACTCGAGGCCGTCGGGGTCCTTGCAGTACAGGCTCTTGGACACGGTGTGGTCCGACGCCCCCGCCAACGCACCCGCCGACGACAGCTTCTCGGCCAGCTCGGCCAGCTCGCCGAGCGTGGGCACCTCCCATGCCAGGTGGTAGAGCCCCACCGTCGACCGGCCCGCCGCGGAGGGCCCCGCCCCCTCCCCGATGGAGAAGAAGGCGATGTCGTGGTCGTTGGTGGACTCCGGCGCCCGCAGGAAGGCGCCGCCGGGGAACGACAGCACCGTGGTGAAGCCGAGCACGTCCTCGTAGAACGACGCCGAGCGGACGGCATCTCGGACGTAGAGCACGGCGTGGTTCAGCTGTCGGATCCCCATGACGACCTCCTGCGGGCGAGGGTTGGTGGGTGAGGGTGGAGTGTGCCGGTTGGACGGGTCAGTCGACCAGCGCGCCCTGGAGGACGGCCTCGACCTCGAGGCTGACGCTGATCTTGTCGCCCACGACCACCCCGCCACCGTCCATCGGGATCTCGAAGTCGACGCCGAAGTCCTTGCGGCTGATCTCGGTGGTGGCCGAGAAGCCCGAGCGCGTGCCGCCCCAGGGGTCGGGGTGGACGCCGTTGAACTCGAGGGCGAGGACCACGGACCGGGTGGTGCCCTTGATGGTGAGGTCGCCGGTGACCCGGTAGTCGGACCCGACGGGCTCGACCTTGGTGGACACGAAGGTCATGGCGGGGTGCGTCTCGACCTCGAAGAAGTCGCTGGAGCGGAGGTGGCCGTCGCGCTGCTCGTCACGGGTGTTGATCGAGGACAGGTCGACCTCCACCGCCACGCTGGACTGCAACGGGTCCGGGGCGATGGTGATGGTGCCGTCGAAGCGCTCGAAGTTGCCCTTCACCTTGGACACCATCAGGTGACGGACGCTGAAGCCGACCTCGGAGTGGGACGGATCGATGGTCCAGGTGCCGGCGGGGATCTCGGGGGTGGTCATGGTGGTGCTCCTCGTTCGAGGTTGAAGGTTGGATGGTTGATCTCGCAATCACTCTACCCAACTTCGTTGAAGGGTCAATCATTCCCGGGTAGGGTCAGATCCATGGCCAGCCGACCCGATCCCCCTGCCGACGTGGCCTGGCTGACCGACGACGAGCAGCGGGCGTGGCGCGCCTTCATCGGTGGGACCCGCCGTCTGCTCGACCGCCTCGAGCGGGACCTCAAGGCCCACGGCCTCACCCACGACGACTACGGCGTGCTGGTGGCGCTGTCGGAATCGGAGGGGGGGCGCCTGCGCATGGCCGACCTGGCCGACCAGTCCGTGGAGTCGCGCAGCCGCCTCTCGCACCACGTCGGGCGCCTGGAGGCAGCGGGGCTCGTGCGGCGCGAGCAATGCCCCGACGACCGCCGCGGGTTCTTCGCCGTGCTCACCGACGAGGGGCGCACCCGCATGGAGGAGACGGCCCCGCTCCACGTCGCCGGCGTGCGCGCCCACTTCCTCGACCAGGTCCGCCCCCGCGAGCTCAAGGCCATCGCATCGGCCTTCGCCCGCATCGACCACGCCTTCGGCCCCGAGGGCCGCTGCCCCGGCACCTGACCCACCGCCGTCGGATTCTGGGTAGGAAGCCGGCTCCCCACGAGCCACTTCCGTACCCAGAACCTCAACTCCCGGTTTCGGGTAGGGAACCGGCTCCCCACGAACCACTTCCGTACCCAGAACCTCGGGCGACGGAAGGTAGCGGCGCGCCCCGTAGCCTGCCTGGGCCATGGAAGCGCAGATGCACCGAATGATGAGCTCGGACCCGTCGGCCACGCGCGGTGTCACCCTGACCCCGGGCCTGGTCCGGCGGGTGTGGCGCTTCGCCCATGCCTACCGCCTGCGCGTGTTCGGCTTCCTCGCCATCGTTGTGGTCGAGTCGTTCCTCGGCCTGGTGCCGCCGCTCGTCATCAAGGCCATCATCGACCACGCCGTACCGAACCGGGACACCGGCCTGGTGACCGTGCTGGCCCTGGTGATGGTGGGCGTGGCCTTCGTGAACGCCGCGCTCTCCCTGGTGGAGCGGTGGCTGTCGTCCACGATCGGCGAGGGGCTGATCTTCGACCTGCGGTCCGCCCTGTTCGACCACGTGCAGCGCCAGCCCATCGCCTTCTTCACCCGCACCCAGACCGGCGCGCTGGTGAGCCGGATGAACAACGACGTGATCGGCGCCCAGCGCGCCGTCACCGGCACCCTCGGCACCGTGGTGTCGAACGTGGTCACCCTCATCACCACCCTCATCGCCATGGCGGTGCTCGAGTGGCGCCTCACCGGCCTGTCGCTGCTGCTGCTGCCCCTCTTCCTCCTGCCCGCCAAGCGGGTGGGCCGCAAGCTCGCCGGCATCACCCGTGAGGGCTTCGACCTCAACGCCTCGATGAACGCCACCATGACCGAGCGGTTCGGCGTGTCCGGCGCGCTGCTGGTGAAGCTGTTCGGTCGCCACGACGACGAGCGCGACTTCTTCGCCGACCGGGCGTCGCGGGTCCGAGACATCGGGGTGCGCAGCGCCATGTACAGCCGCACCTTCATGGTGGCCCTGTCGATGGTGGGCGCCGTGGGCACCGCCGTCATCTACCTCGTGGGTGGCCGCCTCGTGATCTCCGGGTCGATCAGCACGGGCACCCTGGTGGCCCTGGGGGTGTTCGTGACCCAGATCTACGCCCCGCTCACCAGCCTCACCAACGCTCGCGTGGACCTCATGACGGCGTTCGTGAGCTTCGACCGGGTGTTCGAGGTGCTCGACGCCCCCAACCCGATCACCGACCGCCCCGGCGCTCGGGAGCTCGCCGGCGCCCGCGGCCGCATCGAGTTCGACGACGTCACCTTCGCCTACCCGTCGGGCGCCGAGGCGTCGGTCACGTCCCTCGAGAGCGCGGCCCAGCTCGCGGCGCCGGACCGCAGCACCGGACCGGTCCTCCACCACGTCACCGCCACCATCGAGCCCGGTGAGCTGGTGGCGGTGGTGGGCCCGTCGGGTGCCGGCAAGACCACCCTCACCCAGCTCGTGCCCCGGCTCTACGACGTGACCGAGGGGGCGGTTCGGGTCGACGGGCACGACGTGCGCGACCTCACCCAGGCGTCGCTGCGGGCGGCCATCGGCGTGGTCAGCCAGGACCCGCACCTGTTCCACGAGACGGTGGCCGAGAACCTCCGCTACGCCAAGCCCGACGCCACCGAGGCCGAGATGGAGGCGGCGGCGCGTGCGGCGCGGATCCACGACGTGATCGCCGCCATGCCCGACGGGTACCGCACCGTCGTGGGCGAGCGGGGCCACCGCCTCTCCGGCGGCGAGCAGCAGCGGGTGGCGATCGCCCGCATGCTCCTGAAGGACCCCGCCATCGTGATCCTCGACGAGGCCACGTCGAGCCTCGACAGCGAGAACGAGGCCGCGGTGCAGCAGGCCCTGGCCACGGCCCTGCACGGCCGTACCTCACTGGTGATCGCCCACCGGCTGTCCACCATCACCGACGCCGATCGCATCCTGGTGATCGACGAGGGCCGCCTGGTGGAGCAGGGCCGCCACCACGACCTGCTCGCGTCGGGCGGCCTCTACGCCGACCTGTACCGGACGCTGGTGCGAGCCGACCTCACGCCGTCCTGACGGCGGTAGGGTCCACGTCGCATCGCTGTCGAGAGAGCAAGGACCACCGCTATGGCCATCGAGCTGCCCCCGCTTCCCTACGCCGAGGACGCCCTGGCGACCAAGGGTCTCTCCGCCGAGACCATCCAGTACCACTACGGCAAGCACCACGCCACCTACGTCAACGTGCTCAACGGCCTGATCGAGGGCACCGAGCACGCCGACAAGTCGCTCGAGGAGATCATCCTCGCCGCCGACGCCGGCCCGCTGTTCAACAACTCCGCCCAGGTGTGGAACCACACCTTCTACTGGAACTGCCTGTCGCCCACGGGTGGCGGTGCCCCCACCGGCGAGGTGGGCGACGCCATCAACTCGGCGTTCGGTTCCTACGACGCCTTCGCGTCGGAGTTCACCGAGGCGGCCAAGACCCAGTTCGGGTCCGGCTGGGCCTGGCTGGTGGACGACGGCGGGCTCAAGATCCAGAAGACCGCCAACGCCGACCTGCCGCTCAAGCACGGCGTCAAGGCGCTCCTCACCGTCGACGTGTGGGAGCACGCCTACTACATCGACTACCGCAACGCCCGCCCCGACTACGTGGCCAACTTCCTGGCCAACCTGGTCAACTGGGACTTCGTGGCCGACAACCTGGCCAGCTGATCCCCGCGGCGGTGGGCGGCGCGCTCTTCGACGACGAGGTGGGCGGACCGCCCACGCTCAGCGTGGGGGAGCTCGCCGCGCGCATCGCCCGGCTCACCGCCACCGCCTTCCCCGGCGACCTGTGGGTCGAGGGCCAGATCCGGAACCTGTCGCGCTCGGCCAACGGCCACGTCTACTTCGACCTGGCCGAGCCCACCGCAGCCGGTGAGCCGCCGCGCGCGCAGGTGTCGGTCACCCTGCTCGCACCCGAGCGCCAGCACGTGAACGACCAGCTCCGGCGGGCGGGCGGGGCCGTGCGGATGGACGACGGGATCGAGGTTCGCATCCAGGGCCGTCTGCGCTGGTACGCGCCCCGCGGCACCCTCCAGCTGCGCATGCACGGGATCGACCCCACCTTCACCCTGGGGCGCCTGGCCGCCGACCGGGACCGCCTCCTGGCCGCCCTGGCCGCCGAGGGGCTCCTGCACGCCAACCGGGCGCGGGCGCTGGCCGCCGTGCCACTGCGGGTGGGGCTGGTGACCAGCGTGGGGAGCGCGGCCCACGCCGACGTGATATCCGAGCTGACCGCCAGCGGCTTCGCGTTCGCGGTGACCACCGTCGACGCCCGCACCCAGGGGGCCGACTGCGCCCCGTCGGTGGTCCGGGCCCTCTCCCGGCTCACCGCCGCCGAGGTCGACGTGGTGCTGCTGGTGCGCGGCGGGGGTGCCCGCACCGACCTGGCCGGCTTCGACAGCGACCTCATCGCCCGGGCCCTGGCGGCATCGAGCGTGCCCGTGTTCACCGGCATCGGCCACGAGGTCGACCGCTCCATCGCCGACGAGGTGGCCCACTCCGCCCACAAGACGCCCACCGCCGCGGCGGCCGCCGTGGTGGAGGTGGTGCGGGCGTTCCTGGCGCGCGTCGACGAGCGGTGGATGGCGGCCCGCCGCGCCGCCCTGGCCGCGTCCTCGGCGGCCGACACCCGCCTCGAGCGCCGGGCCACGCGCGTGAGCCGGGCCGCCACCCGCACCCTGGCGCGCCACGAGGACCGGCTCGGGTCAACGGCCACCCGCACCGGCCGCAGCGCCGCCCGCAGCCTGGCGCGCGCCGATGCCGTGCTCGGCGCCCACCTGGAGACGGCCGCGTCACGGGCCGAGCGGGGGCTCGGCCGGGCCGAGCGCGGCCTCGATGGGCGCCACGCTCGGGCCCGCGCCCACGACCCGGCCCACGCCCTGGCTCGCGGGTGGACCATCACCACCACCGCCGACGGCCGGCCGGTGCCTCGCGTGGCCGACCTCGCTCCCGGCGCGGCGCTCGTCACCCGGTTCGCCGACGGCCGAGCCACCAGCACCGTCACCGCCGTCGATCCGCACCCGCCCACCGCCCCAACCGAGGAGCCCGCACCATGACCGATGCCGCCCCCGTGTCCGGGCTCGGCTACGCCGACGCCCTGGCCGAGCTCGAGTCGATCCTCGACCGCTTGGAGCACGACGAGCCCGACGTGGACCGGGTGGCCACCGACGTGGCCCGCGCCGCCGAGCTGGTGCGCCACTGCCGTGAGCGCATCTCGTCGGCCCGCCAGCGCGTCGAGGAGGTGGTGGGCGACCTCGCCGCCGGCCCCGAACCAGGATCGGAGCCCGACGCCGATCCCGCGGCGGATCCGCCCCGGTCCGACTGACCCGGAAGCCCCGGCCGGTCAGCCGGACGAGGTCTCGTCGCAGCGGGCGTCGAGGCGGAACGGGACCGGGCGGGCCTGGTCGACGGACGCGGCGATCGGGAGTCCGGTGGACGCGTCGAGCGGTTCGAGCCGGCCCGCCACCTGGATCCGGGCGCCGCGCAGCACGGCCGACGTGATCGAGCCCGGCACCCGGCCGCTCTGGCCCCGCCGCTCCCAGGACTCGGCTCCGGACGCGCCGAGCGCGTCGGCCAGCACCGCCGAGTTGGGCGACTCTTGCACCCACCGGCCTCCGTCGACGGTGAGACCGGTGGAGGCGGCCACACCGGTCTCACCGTCGTCCGCCAAGCCCACCACGGCCTGGAGGACCACGTTCCCCGGACCGCGGCCGACCACGAAGATGGTGGAGCCGTCGAGGCCGCACGAGTCGAGCTCGAGGGTGGAGGTGACGTCGCCGACGGTGAGCTGGGCGGTGCGGTCCTCGAACTCGCTCCGGCCGCAACCCGACGTGGTCCCCGCCCCGAGCACGGCCAGGACGGAGGCCCCAGCGACGATGCGGCGGCCCCGGCGCGGTCGCGAGCGGGGACGGGTGGGCACGGACGCAGGGTAGGGGTGCCGACGGGTGCGGCGGCGCGCGCCGGACGGGGCGGAGCGTTCCCCGGTGGCCGGTAGTGTTCCCGCCCATGCTGACGCTCGTGACCGGCGGGGCCGGGTTCATCGGCTCCAACCTGGCCGACGCCCTTCTGGCGCGCGGCGACGAGGTCCGCATCATCGACGACCTCTCCACCGGCGTCGGGGAGAACGTGCCCGCCGCGGCGCGGTTCTTCGAGGGCTCGATCACCGACCCCGACCTCCTCGACGAGGCGGTGGAGGGCGTGGAGGTCGTCTTCCACCAGGCCGCCCTCGGCTCGGTGGCCCGGTCGGTCACGGCGCCGCTGGTGTCGGACACCGCGAACAGCCACGGCACGCTCGCCGTGCTCGACGCCGCCCACCGGCTCGGGGTGCGCCGGGTGGTGCAGGCTTCGTCGAGCAGCGTGTACGGCAGTGCCGACGTGCGGCCCACGCCCGAGTCCGCACCGCTGGTTCCCCGGTCCCCCTACGCCGTCACCAAGCTGGCCGGTGAGCACTACGCGCGAGTGTTCACCGAGCTGCACGGGCTCGAGACGGTCACGCTGCGCTACTTCAACGTGTACGGCCCCCGCCAGCTGCCCGATGCCGCCTACGCCGCGGTGATCCCGCTGTTCATCGCCGCCCTGCGCGCCGGACAGGCCCCCGAGGTCCACGGCGACGGGCTCCAGAGCCGCGACTTCGCGTTCATCGACGACGTGGTGGCCGCCAACCTCGCTGCCGCCGCGGCGCCGGCCGAGGCGTGTTCGGGCAAGGTCTACAACATCGCCGGCGGCCGCGAGCAGACCCTGCTGGAGATGCTCGACATCTTGGGCCGGGCCATCGGGACCGACATCGCCCCGGTGCACGTGGCACCCCGGGTGGGCGACGTGCGGCACAGCTTCGCCGACCTCAGCGCCGCCGCCACCGACCTCGGGTACGACCCGGCGGTCGGCTTCGAGGAGGGGCTGGTGCGCACCGTCGCCCACTTCGCCGAGCTGGCGCCCTGATCCACGCCGCCCGCCGGCGCGCACCGGGGCTGGATGGGGTGAACGGGTCAGGCCGGCCGTAGGGTCTTCGCCATGGCCGGGACGTCGCCGACCCCCACCTCGCACCAGCTCCCCGCCGATCTCGCCGCCATCGCCGAGCGCGTCGAGGTGCGCGTCGCCGGGCTGTTGACCCACGAACGTGAGCGTTGGTCAGCCCTCGACCCCGCCCTGGCCGAGCCCATCGATGCCCTGCTCGATCTCGTGATGCTCGGCGGCAAGCGCCTGCGCCCCGCCTTCTGCCACTGGGGCTACGTGGCCGCCGGCGGCCGGGCCGACCACCCCGAGGTGGTCGAGGCCGGCGCCGCGTTCGAGCTCCTCCAGGCCTTCGCCCTCATCCACGACGACGTGATGGACGGCTCGTCCATGCGCCGGGGCGCGCCCGCGGTGCACCGGCGGTTCCTCGACCGCCACCAGCAGGCGGCGTGGCCCGGCGAGTCCCGGCGGTTCGGGGAGGGCGCGGCGATCCTCATCGGCGACCTGGCGCTCGTGTACGCCGACCAGCTCCTGCCGGCGCAGCGCCCGGGCGTCCCCGAGCTCTGGGACGAGCTGCGGGTGGAGCTCAACGTCGGCCAGTACCTCGACATGTTGGGCACGGCGTCCCGCCGGTTCGACCGCGCCAGCGCCCGGCGCATCGCCCAGTACAAGAGCGGCCGCTACACCATCGAGCGCCCGCTCCACCTCGGTGCCACCCTGGCCGGCGGCCACCACCTCGTGACACCGCTGAGCCGCTACGGGGCACCGCTGGGCGAGGCGTTCCAGCTCCGCGACGACGTGCTCGGCGCGTTCGGCGACGCCGCCCGCACCGGCAAGCCGGTGGGCGACGACCTGCGCGAGGGCAAGCCCACCCTCTTGCTGGCCGTGGCCCACGAGCGCGCCGACGGGGCGCAGCGGGACCTCCTCCGCCAGGTCGGCCGGCGAGACCTCGCCGACCACCAGATGGCCGACCTCCAGGCCCTGCTGGTCTCCACCGGTGCCCTCGACGAGGTGGAGGCCACCATCGCCTCGCTGGCCGAGCAGGCGGTGGGCGCGCTCGACGCGCTGGACGTGGAGCCCGGCGCTCGCCACGCCCTGCGGGACCTGGCCGCCTTCGTGGTGGCCCGCGACACCTGAGCGGCGCACCGCGAGCGATGGTCAGGTGACGGCGGCGTAGCGAGCCAGGGCGTCGGGCAGCGTGGCGACGGCCACGCCGGGCTCGTCGACCACCCCGGCCAGCCAGGGCGGACGGACGACGCCGGTGACCGCCACCGGCGTGTCGAGCCCGGAGAACTGCACCGCCTGGCGCACGTAGGTGGTGGCGTAGTCCGGCGGGCGGACGTCGTTGGCCAGCTCCACCAGGGCGAAGGGGTCCGGTGCGGTCGGGGCCGGCTCGCCCGGGACCCGCGTGGGCACCACGCCCACCACGAACGGCGACTTCGGGCTGGGCCCGCCACCGGCCAGGCCCGGGCCGTCGGCGAGGATGGCGCCGCGCACCAGCGCGGGGCGCGCCCCCGAGATCAGCAGGGCCACGTAGGCGCCGAGGCCACGACCCAGCACGGTGACCGGCCCGAGGTGGGCGAGGGCGTGGTCGACGTCGGCCATGAGCACCTCGGCGGTGTACCCGCCGCCGGAGGGGACGGTGGAGCGACCGTGGCCGGTGAAGTCGAGGCCCCAGACCGGGCCCGGCCAGGCCGCGGCCGAGCGCGGCAGCTCGGGCGGGGTGCACTCGCCGAGGCCGTGCAGCAGCAGGAGGGGCCGCCCCTCGGCGGCGCGCAGGCGGTGCAGGGCGAGCTGCACGCTCACGTGGGTGAGCTGCACCACGTGGTCGACGGCGGTCTCGGCCGGCGCGGGACCGCTCACTGGAGGACGTCCAAGATGAGGTCGGCCACCACGGCGGGCCGCTCGATGTGCACGAAGTGACCCACGTCGTCGAGGGCCACGAACCGCCCCTGCGGCGGGAGGTGGCGGTGGACGTCTTCGGGGAGGGTGCCCCAGCCCATGACCTCGAGCTCGAGGCCCAGCACGCACAGCACCGGCATGCCGAGCGACGGGAGTCGGGCCATGGACCACTCGGGTCGCCAGGGCCCGAACCCGCCCATGCGCATGGAGGGGTCGATCTTCCAGCGCCAGCCGTCGG
>CAZIVZ010000019.1:0-16685 GCA_964542495.1 uncultured Aquihabitans sp. | reverse complement strand
TGCCCGCACCCAGGTACTCGCCTGACACCTGCTCGCCCCTGACCCAGATCTCGCCGCGCTCGCCCGGCTCGAGGACCTCCCCCAGCGGGCCCCGGATCGACACCTCGAGGGCGGGCAGCGGCCGGCCCACCGAGCCGAGCCGGGCGCGCACAGCGGGGTCGGCGCTGTCGAACGCCGCCCGGTGGTCCTCGGGTCCGAGCAGGGCGATCGTGCTCGACGTCTCGGTGAGGCCGTAGGCGTTCACGAAGGAGACCTGGGGCAGCGCGGCCATGGCCCGCTCGATGACGGGGGCCGGCATCGGGCCGCCGCCGTAGGAGAGCGCCCGCAGGCTGCGGAGCCGCTCCTGCGGACCACCCGAACCGCCCGCCTCATCGAGGATCCGGCCCAGCATGGTGGGCACCACCATGGCGTGGGTGATCTCCTCGGACTCCACCACCTCCACCCAGCGGCGCTCGTCGAAGGCCCGCAGGTAGACCACGCGCCGCCCGGCGTACAGCGACGAGAGCACGGCCGAGATCCCGGCGATGTGGTACGGCGGCACGCTCACGATCGCCGCCTCGTCCTCGGCGGCACCGGCGAACTCCACCGTCGAGAGGACGTAGGAAGCCAGGTTCTGCTGGCGGAGCACGGCGGCCTTCGGTTCGCCGGTGGTGCCGCTGGTGTAGAGCAGCACGGCGATGGCGTCGGGGTCGACGTCGTAGGGGTCGGCGTGCGGAACCGAGGGGTCGGACACGGCGTCGAGCAGCTCGCCGGAGGTGCGGACCTCGATGCCGTCGATCGACCCGAGCCGTTCGGCCACGCCCTCCCCCACCACCACGGTGGCCGGCGCGGTGCGGGCGACGAGGTCTCGCAGCTTGTCGTCGCTCAGCCGGTAGTTCACCGGGACGAAGGGCTTGCCGGCCAGCGCCGAGCCGAGGAGCGCGATCGGCACGGCCTCGGAGTTGAGGTCCACCAACACCACCCGCTCGCCGGGCCAACCGGCCAGGATCGTGCCGGCCCGCTGGGCCCGCGCCGCCAGCTCCGCCGTGGTCAGGCCGTCGCTCCGGCCCCCCACCAGGACCCGGTCGCCCATGCCGTCGGCGGCCATCTGCAACAGCATGCCCAGGTGCACCGCAGGCGCCTCCCCTCGTCGTGGTCCCTGCGGAGGAGAGGGTACTTCGCGTTCTGCGCCAGTGCCGTTCTCGGTGCTCAGGCCCCGTCGCGCTGGAGCAGGAGCACGCCCGAGGGCGTTCCTCCCCCCGAGGTCACCACCGCGGTGGCGGCCCCGGCCACCTGGCGTTCGCCGGCATCGCCGCGCAGCTGGAGGATCGCCTCGCGGAGGAACCCGAAGCCGTGCGTGCGGCCCTCGGACAGCTGGCCGCCGTGGGGGTTCACCGGCAGCTCGCCGTCGAGCGCGATCCGCCGGCCGCCGTCAAGCCAGTCCTGCGCTTCGCCGAGCCCGCAGAAGCCGAGCCCCTCGAGCCAGGACACCGCGTTGAAGGTGAAGCCGTCGTAGAGCAGCGCCAGGTCCACGTCGGCCGGCCGCAGGCTGGTGCGCGTCCACAGGTGGGCGGCCTGGCCGAGCACCTGCGGCTCGTGGGTGATCGTGCCCTGGTCCCAGGACACCCGCTCGGCGATCTGGGTCCCCACCGCCTCCACCCGGACCGCGCGGCGCGGCAGGTCGGCGGCCACCGAGGCGTCGGACACGACGACCGCGATCGAGGCGTCGCAGGGCACGTCGCAGTCGTAGAGGCCGAAGGGGGACGTGATCGGTCGGGCCGACAGGTAGTCGTCCATGGTCATCGGGTCTCGGTAGATCGCCTCGGGGTTGCGGCCGGCGCCGGTGCGGGCGTTGAGGGCGATCATCCCGAGCAGCTCCCGCGTGGCGCCGTAGCGGTGGAGGTACTGGTTGGCGTTCATGGCGATCCAGTTGGCCGGCGAGAGGGCTCCGTAGGGCGCCCGCCACTGCGACGACCCGCTCGCCCGACCGGGGGACGGCACCCGCAGGCCCATCGCCGCGAACGTCGACTCCCACACCGTCCGGAAGCACAGGACGTGGCGGCACAGGCCGCTGGCCACGGCCGCCATGGCAGCGATGATCGACCCGCCCGGCCCCGGGAGCTCGCCGCCGCCGTTGATCCAGGTCGGGTGGATGCGCAGGGCCTCCTCGACCACGGTGACGCCTCCCTCGCTCATGCCCATGCCGGCGGGGCCGGGGTAGGTGGACAAGCCGTCGATGTCGTCGAGCTCGAGCCCGGCGTCGGCCACCGCGGCCAGGCAGGCGTCGACCGCGAGCGAGAGCGGGTCTCGCATCAGGCGCCGGCCCATGGCCGAGCTCCCCACGCCGGAGAGCACCGAGCGGTGCTCGAAGCGGTCGTCGGTGAGCGGCCGGCGGGGCGCCGGCAGCCGGGGTGCCACGTCGACCTCGATGTCGGGCGCGCCGGTGGGGGCGAAGACCGGGAGCCACACGTCGGCGTGGTGCTCGAAGCGGACGGAGACCTGCTGGCCGATGTGGACCTCGGCGGGCTCGCAGTCGACGATGGTGGTGGTGAGCCGGACGTCGGCCGACTCCTCGATGGCGACGGTGGCCACCACGTAGGGCGGCACGAAGTCCGGCGACCAGGGCTGGGCGTTCACCGTGAAGCCCACCACGGTCGCGCGCCCGGAGACGGACCGGGGCGTCGCGGACCGGCTCCGGCACGCCGGGCAGATCGGCACCGGCGGGTGGACGAGGGTGCCGCAGTCGTCGCAGCCCTGGATCGCCAAGGTGCCGGTGGAGCCCGACGTCCAGAACCACTCGGTGGCGGGGGTCAGCTCGGGCAGCGACCCCGGGGCTCTCGCCGGCGGCGCGCTGGTCACGCGGGGTCCTCGGCGGCCAGCGAGGCGGCGTGGAGGGTGTTCTCGGCGAGGCGCATGTGGGCGGCGTCGACCAGGCGCCCGTCCTGGCCGATGGCGCCCACGCCGTCGGCTTCGGACCGGCGGTAGGTCTCGATGGCCTCTCGGGCCGCGGCCACCTCCTCGGGGGTCGGGGAGAACACCTCGTTGGCGATGGCGATCTGGCTCGGGTGGATGCACCACTTGCCGTCGAAGCCGAGCAGGCCGGCGTGGGTGGCCGAGCGCCGGTAGCCGTCGGGGTCCTGGTAGGCGGGGAAGGGCGCGTCGATGGCGTCGATCCCCGCGGCGCGAGCGGCGGCCAGCACCTGCACGCGGGCGAAGTGCCAGAAGTCCCCGGGGTAGTCGTCGACCGGATCGAAGTTGCCGTCGACCCGGGCCTTCAGCGACGCCGACAGGTCGCCGGCCCCGAAGATCACGGCTTCGAGGCGAGGGCTCGACCGAGCGATCTCGAGCGCGTTGTGGAGGCCCTCGGCCTCCTCGATCAGCACCTCCAGCCCGATGGGCCGGGTCAGGCCGAGCTTGGTCTCGAGCTGGGTGAGCAGCACGTCGACCCACCACACGTCCCTCGCGGTGCGGGCCTTCGGGACGATCAGCACGTCCAGCGACTCCCGGGCACCGGTGACGAGCTCGATGATGTCGCCGTGGCACCACGGCGTGTCCACGCCGTTGATGCGCACGGCGCGAACGGTGCGACCCCAGTCCTGCTCGGTCAGCGCGGCCACGGCGATGGCACGGGCCCCTTCCTTGGCCACCGGGGCGCACGCGTCCTCGAGGTCCAGGAACACGAGGTCGGCGCCGGAGCCGGCCGCCTTCACGCACATCTTCTCGCTGCTGGCCGGCGTGGCCAGCTCCGACCGTCGGGCACGGGGTGCGCGCATGGTGGCCTCCAGGGGTTCGAGCGGGTTCGAGCGGGTGCGGGCAGTCGATCAGGTCTGCGTCGACGTCGCCGGCCGGGCCAGGCCCAGGTGGTCGCGCAGCGTGGCTCCGGTGTAGCGGCTGCGGAACACCCCGCGCCGCTGGAGCTCGGGCACCACCAGGCGCACCACGTCCTCGTAGGCGCCGGGCGTGTGGGTGGCGGCGAGCACGAAGCCGTCGCACGCCGCGGTGTCGAACCACTCCTCCATCTGATCGGCCACCGAGGTTGCGGTGCCCACGAAGCGGGGCCCCTGCAACAAGGTGGCCCGGTGGCCGGCGAGGTCGGCCAGGGTCATGGTCTCGCCGCCGAAGTTGGCCCGCAGGTTCTTGACCAGGCCACGCACGCCCGAGGACGACTCGATGAGCTCGTCGGTGATCGGTGCGTCGGGGTCGATGCCGGCGAAGTCGTAGTTCATGAGCTCGGCGAGCAGGGTGAGCGACGACATCGGGTGGACGAGGTCGTTGAGGAAGTACTGCTCGCGCTCGCGGGCGTGGTCCTCGGACTCGCCGATCACCGTGTACGCCATCGGCAGGATCTTCACGTGGTCCGGGTCCCGCCCGGCCTCGGCGATCTTCTGGCGCTGGTCGGCGTAGTGCGACCGGGCCACCTCGAGCCCGGGGTCGCCGGTGAAGATCAGCTCGGCCCAGCGGGCCGCGAACTGGAGCCCACGGCCCGACGAGCCGGCCTGGAGCAGCACCGGACGCCCCTGGGGCGTGCGGGGGACGGTGAGCGGACCGCGGACGCGGTACCAGTCGCCCTCGTAGTTGAGCTCGTGGACCTTGTCGGGGTCGGCGAAGATGCCGTTCTCCCGATCCAGCACCAGCGCGTCGTCCTCCCACGTGTCCCAGAGCCCGGTGGTGGCCTCGAGGAACTCGTCGGCACGGTCGTAGCGCTCGTCGTGGCCGACGACCTCGTCGAGGCCGAAGTTCTGCGCCTCGCTGTCGTTGATCGACGTGACCACGTTCCAGGCCGCCCGCCCGCCGGAGAGGTGGTCGAGGGTGGCGAAGGTCCGAGCGACGTGGAACGGCGAGAAGTAGGTGGTGGAGTACGTGGCCCCGAGGCCGATCGAGCGGGTGGCCGCCGCGATCACGCCGAGCACCACGCTGAGGTCGAGCTTCACGGGGCGGGCCCCTCGCAGGACCGCCTCGGCCACCGACCCGCCGTAGACGCCGGGCATGGCGAGCCGGTCGTCGAAGAACATCAGGTCGAAGCAGCCCTCCTCGAGCGTGCGCCCGAGCTTCTGGTAGTAGCTCGCGTCGAGGAAGCCGTGCTCGGTGGCCGGGTGGCGCCACGAGCCGGCGTACACGGTGGCGTTGCCGGCCTGCATGAACCCCACCAGCGACATCTGCCGCTTCGTCCCTGCTCCCATGTGCGCTCCTCGTCGATCGTCGGTGGTCAGTGCATCCGGGTGGTGACCGGCGGGAGGTCCGCGTAGGTCCGGATCCCCGGGGCGGCCGCGCAGGCGGCGGGCACGGCGCTGACGGCGGGGGTGGCGGTGATGCGCGTCCCGATCTTGCGCATGTCGTCGACGCTCAGGTTCGACAGGTCGCCGTCGGGCCAGAGGTCGAGCTTGATCCGCAGGTTCGGGTCTCCCGCCACCTCGACGACGTAGCCGAACTCCACGCTCCAGGCCGGCTCGATCCGGTCGCCGATCGTCCAGCGCAGGTGGATGGTGAGCCGGGTGGCGCCGTCGACCACGCCGTCCCACAGCACGTCCATGCCGGCGACGTGGCCGGCGCGGATGACCATGCCGGGGATCTCGAGGTCCTCGGTGGCGTGGGCGAACTCGACCGTGCAGGTGCGCTCGTCGAGCTCGAGGCCGACGAGCGCGCCGAGCACGTCGAGCCCGTCGGCGAACACCTTGGTGGCCTCGGCCACGTCATCGGCATGGCCGGGGTCGCCGCCCGGCCGCCCCCACCCCACGGCGGCGAAGTTGGGGTCGCTGGCGAACAGGGCCACGTCGGCCGACTCGTACACGCTGATGGTGCGGACCTCGCGGCTGATGCCGGCGCTGACGGCGGCGAACAGCGAGGCGAAGCCTGGGTTGACCCCGGTGCCGACCATGGTGGCGGCGCCCGCCTGCGCGGCCTGCTCGAGCAGGGCGGTGGCCTCCGGCCCGAGGCTCCGACCGGTGAGGAACTCCGACGTGGTGACCACGTTGACGCCGGCCCGCAGGATCCGGGCCACCTCCTCGGGGTCGATGTGGAGCGCGTTGTAGATCACGCAGTCCGGCTCGAGGGCCAGCAGCGCATCGACGTCGGCGGTGGCCGAGACGCCGGTGGGCTCGTGGAGCCCGCACAGCTCGGCCGCGTCCTTGCCGACCTTGTCGGGGCTGTGGGCGAACACTCCGACCAGCTCGAGCTGCGGGTGGGCGACGATCCCGGCGACCGACTCCCGTCCGACGTGGCCCGTGGTCCACTGCACCACCCGCAGCGGTCTCGACCTCCCCGACTGCTCCACTGCTGTCCCCTGTCTCCGGTCATCGCGCGACCGCATCCTACGCGCAACCGAGATGAAGCTTCTTGGAATCCGCATATCGGGTTCTCGTCGCACGAGAAGCACCGCCCCTGGTAGGAACGGGCGGTGGCCAGCACCCGCCGGATCGGCGCCGAGAGCTCGGAGACCCGCGCCGCGCTCCTCGACGCCGCCGAGCGCCTGATGCTCGACGAGGGCTACGCCTCGGTCACCTCCCGGCGCGTGGCCGGCGCGGCCGGCCTGAAGCCCCAGCTCGTCCACTATTACTTCCGCACCATGGACGACCTGTACCTCGAGGTGTTCCGCCGGCGGGCCGAGGTCGGTCTCGAGCGCCAGGCCCAGGCACTCGAGTCGCCCCAGCCGTTGCGGGCGCTCTGGGAGTTCAGCAACGAGCGCGGCGGCGCCGCGCTGGCGCTGGAGCTCGCCGCCCTGGCGCGGCACCGTCCCGCCATCCGGGCCGAGATCGGCGCGTACGCCGAGCAGTTCCGGATCCGCCAGCTCGCGTCGCTCACCGACGCGCTCGCCGAGCACGGGATCGACCCCGAGGAGCTCCCGCCGGTGGTCCTCGGGGTGTTCATGACCAGCCTGTCGCGCATGTTGGTGATGGAGGAGGGCCTGGACATGTCGATCGGGCACGCCGAGACCCGGGACCTGGTCGAGCGCTGGCTCACCCGGATCGAGGGCCCTGGTCGTTGACCACCCGTGCGGGCGGTGGTAGGCAGACGAGCGCACGTGCTGAGCAGTCGCACAGCACCGAGCCACAGGGGAACCGAGCCGTGACCGACTTCGACCACGTCGACTACTACCTGGACCCGTCGCTGGCCGACGATCCGCATCCCTACTTCCACCACATCCGGGCCAAGTGCCCGGTGGTGCACCTCCCGCACCACGACGTGATGGCCGTGACCACCTACGACGCCACCGCCGAGGTGCTCCGGGACCACGAGACGTTCTCGTCGTGCAACGCCGTCGGCGGCCCGTTCCCCGGGTTCTCGGTCAAGCCCGAGCCGAGCGACGACATCAGCGAGTTCATCGCCGAGCACAGGGGCGAGCTGCCGATGAGCGAGTACGCGGTGGCCCTGGACCAGCCCGAGCACCAGGCGCAGCGCGGGCTGATCATGCGGCTGTTCACCCCCAAGCGCATGCGCGAGAACGAGGCGTTCATGTACGGCCTGGCCGACCGCCTGATCGACGAGCACATCGGCACCGGCAAGATCGAGACCCAGAGCGGCTACGGCCCGGCCTTCGCCCTCCTCGTCATCGCCGACCTGCTGGGCGTGCCCGAGGAGGACCGCGACGACTTCCGGGCGCACATGACCGGCCTGCCCACCCTCGACGAGGCCGGCGACGGCGGTTCGGTCGCCCACGATCCGCTCTCGTACCTCCAGGGCAAGTTCGCCGCCTACATCGAGGACCGGCGCCGCAACCCGCGCGACGACGTGCTCACCAAGCTGGCCCAGGCCACCAACCCCGACGGGTCCACGCCCGACATCGACACGATCTGCCGCATGGCCACGTTCGTCTTCGCCGCCGGCCAGGACACCACGGCACGACTCGTCACCGCCGCGCTGCGCACCATCGCCGACGGCCCCGAGATCCAGGCCTACCTGCGCGCCGACCCCGACCGCATCCCCAACTTCGTGGAGGAGGTGCTGCGCCACGACGGCGTGGTGCGCACGGCGGGCCGCACCGCGGTGCGCACCACCACCATCGCCGGGGTCGAGATCCCCGCTGGCACCTCCATCGCCATCCTCCCGTCGGCCGCGAACCGGGACCCGGCCCGCTTCGAGTCTCCCGACGAGTTCCGACCGGACCGGCCCAACGCCGCCGAGCACCTGGCGTTCGGGCGCGGCATCCACGCCTGCCCTGGCGGCCCGCTGTCTCGCATCGAGGCCCGCGTGTCGATCGAGCGCTTCCTGGCCAGGACCTCGGACATCTCGATCGACGAGGAGTTCCACGGCCCGCCCGGCGACCGGCGTTGGGAGTTCGAGCCGATCTACATCCTCCACGGCCTGCGTGCGCTGCACCTGGTCCTCACCCCATCGGAGCGCACATCATGAGTCGAGTGGCAGTGGTGACCGGCGGTGCCTCGGGCATCGGGCTGGGGGTCGTCGAGCGCTTCGTGGCCGACGGCTACCGCGTGGCGGCGTGGGACATCCAGGCCGAGGCCGTGGAGCGGGTGAGCGCGGAGCTGGGCGTGCTCGGCCAGGTGGTCGACGTCGGCGACCGGGCCGCGGTCGACGCCGCCGCCGAGGCGGTCCGTGCCGAGCTCGGCCCGATCGAGGTGATCGTGACCGCCGCCGGCATCGACCAGACCGGCACCATCTTGGAGGTCACCCAGGAGAGCTGGGATCGGACCCTGCGGGTGAACCTCACGGGCACGTTCAACTGCGTCCAGTCCGTGGCCCCGGACATGGTCGCCGCCGGGTGGGGCCGGATCGTGACCATCGCCTCGTCGAGCGCGCAGTCGGGCGCGCCGGGTCGCGCCCAGTACGTGGCGTCCAAGGGCGGCGTGATCGCGCTGACCAAGGCGATCGCCGTCGACCTGTCGCCCCTCGGGATCACCGCCAACACGATCCCGCCGTCGATCGTCGACACCCCGATGGCCCAGGGCGGCGTCGACCGCGGCGAGATCCCGCCGCTCGACGTGATCAAGGACTTCATCCCGATCCGCCGGGCCAGCACCCCCGCCGACATCGCCGGCGCCTGCGCGTTCCTCTGCTCCGACGAGGGCAGCTCGATCACCGGCCAGATCATCGGCGTCAACGGCGGCATGTACATGTAGGCTCTACGGGTCGTATACTGAACCGTATGACGACCCCGGTGCCGACCCGATTCACCGCCGAGGAGCTGGCCTTGATCGACGAGCTCGTCGGCCAGGGCGTCGGCGAAAGTCGATCCGCCGTGATCCGGCGAGGCGTGCACCACCTCGGCGAATCCGTTCGCCGAGCCCGCGTGGGCGCGGCGATCGCCGCGTCGTACCGCGACCAGCCCCAGGCGACCGAGGACGACGAACTGGCCATGGCCTGCGCCATCGCGATGACCGAGGCGGAGCCGTGGTAGCGCAAGCTGAGCTCTGGCTCATGGAGACGCCGAACCAGAAGCGCCGCCCCGTGTTGATCGTCTCGCGAGACGAGGTCATCCCGGTGTTGAACAACGTGGTCGTAGCTCCGGTGACGAGCACCGTCCGGGCGATCCCGACCTGCATTCCGGTCGGCCCCGATGAGGGACTCGACCACGAGAGCGTCGCCACCTTCGACAACCTCGCGGCCGTTCCGAAGTCGGTGCTCACGACCAGGCTCGGTCGGCTCAGCCTCGCCGGCCGCCAGCAGATCTGCGCTGCGCTCGACGCCCTCGCCGACTGCTGAACCACATCAGCGCAGGTTCACGACGACCTTGCCGATGGCTCGACCGTCGGCCACGAGGCGGAGCGCCTCGGCCACGTGGTCGAGGGGGAACGTGGCGCCGATGTGGGGGGCCGCCCGGCCAGACGCGAACAGAGCCGTGAGCTCGGCTTCGTCGCGAGCCCATTCGTCGGGGTGGTTGCCGACGAAGTCGACGAACTGGAAGCCCAGGATCTCGATGCCCTTGAGCATGACGAGGTTCAGCGGGATGCGGGGCACCTCGCCCGACGCGTAGCCCACCGTCACGAACCGGCCCCCGTAGCGAAGCGACCGCAGCGCCGGCTCGGCGAGCGCACCGCCGACCGGGTCGACCACCACGTCGGTGCCCCTGGGGACCTGCTCCTTCAGCGCGGCGCGCAGGTCGGTGGCCCGGTGGTCGATCAGCCGCGTGGCGCCCAGCTGCCCGGCGACGGCGAGCTTCTCCGGCGACGACGCGACCGCGGTGACCGTCGCCCCGAGCACGGTGGCCAGCTGCACCGCGGCGAGCCCGACCCCTCCCCCGGCGCCCAGCACCACGACCTCGTCGCCCGGCCGCACCCGGGCCACCGATCGGAGCACGTGGTACGCGGTCCGGTGGGCGACCCCGAACGCGGCCGCTCGCTGGAGATCCACGCCGTTGGGCACGTGGCGCAGCGCCCCCACGTCGACCACCACCTCCTCGGCGAACGCCCCCACCAGCATGGTGCCCGCAACGCGGTCACCGACCGCGAACCCCTCCACGTCCGCGGCGACCTCCGAGACCATGCCGGCGAGCTCGCTGCCCGGCACGAACGGCGGCGGGACCGACACCTGGTAGCGGTCGGCCACGATCAACACATCGGGGAAGTTGACCGCCGCGGCCTCCACCGCCACCCGCACCTGCCCGGTCCCGAGCGGCGGGGGTGGGAGCTGCTCGACCCGGACCACCTCGGGCTCGCCGTGCGCCGAGCAGACCGCGGCGCGCACGTCAGCGACCTCCGGGCCCGGTGGCGCTCACGATCGGTAGTCCGAGGACTCGGCGAGCTCCGCCGCCTCGCGCATGAGCTGGAGCACCACGTCGCCGAACGCGAGCAGCTTGGGATCGTCGCCGGCTCGCTGGAAGCCCTGCTCGAGCACCACGGCCAGCTTCCACTTGGCCAGCACCGAGTAGTAGTCGATGTCGTCCACCTGGCGACCGGAGACCTCGGCGTAGCGCGCCAGCACCGCGCTCCGCCCGGGCATGCCGGTCATGTCGACGTAGCCGGCCACGCTCCCCTCGCCGTTGCTGGTGTCCTCGGGCCAGGAGTGCACCACCCAGCCGAGGTCGAGCTTGGGGTCGCCCACGGTCCCCATCTCCCAGTCGACGATGGCGGCCAGCCGGGCCGGACCCCCGTGGGCGTACATGACGTTGGCGAACTGGTAGTCGCCGTGCATCAGGCCGGGCCCGTAGTCGAGCGGGCGGTGGGCGCGCAGCCAGGCGGCGGCCTCGTCGAACCCCGGCAGCTCGCGGGCCCTGATGCGGTCGAAGAACGCCGTCCAGCGATCCACCTGGCGGTCGTGGAACCCGTCGGGCCGGCCGAGGTCGGCGAGCCCCTTGGCCTGCCAGTCGACCTTGGACAGCAGGGCGATGCCCTCCACCAGCTCGTAGGCCAAGCCCTGGCGGGCGTCGAGGTCGGAGAGGAACGGCTCGGGCCAGTCGTCGACGTTGATCGGCGACCACCCGTCGACGTAGCCCATCACGTAGAACGCCCGGCCGAGCACCCCGGTGTCCGCGCAGGCGGCGAGGGCGGGCGGGTGCGGTACGTCGGTGCCCTCGAGCGCCTCCATGATCCGCCACTCGCGCCAGATGCCGTGATCTCGGCTCTCGGGCGCCTCGGGAGGCGGGATGCGCAGCGCGCCGTGGAGGTCGCCGCGCTCGATCTCGTAGATCTCGTTCTGGGTGCCGCCGCTGACGAACGTGACCGTCGGCGGGCCGCCGTCGCCCACCAGGCCGACCTCGTCGAGCCAGGTGGTGAGGCGGTCGGCGTCGATCACCGGTTCCCGACTTCGTGCTCGAGGTGCTCGGCGAGCTTCTCGCGGGCCGCGGCCAGGCGCCTGGGCCGGTGCTGGGTGGGCCACAGGTCGTCGCTCGGCTGGTAGCCGCGCAGCACCTGCTTGGCCACGGTGACCTTGTGGACCTCGGTGGGCCCGTCGGCCAGCCCCATCACCGCGGCGCCGAGCAGCATCTTGTGGAACGGCATCTCGTTGCTGACGCCGAGCGCACCGTGGACCTGGAGCGCCCGCTGGGCGATGTCGTGCAGCACCCCGGGCATCAGGACCTTGACCGCGGCGATGTCCTTGCGGACCTTGCGGTAGTCGTTGTGCTTGTCGATCGACCACGCGGTGTACAGCACGAACAGCCGGAACTGGGCGAGCTGGGCGTACGAGTCGGCGATGTAGCCCTGCACGAACTGCTTGTCGGCCAGGCGACCGTCGGCTGTCTTCCGGCTGAGCGCCCGCTCGCACATCATGTCGAGGGCGGACTGGGCCAGGCCGATGGTGCGCATGGCGTGGTGGATGCGGCCACCGCCGAGGCGGGTCTGGGCGATGGCGAAGGCCTGGCCCTCGCCGCCGAGCAGGGCCTCGGCCGGCACCCGCACGCCGTCGTAGTGGATGAGGGCGTGCGAGCCCTCGTCGTCGGGCTCGCCGGCCAGGGCCACGTTGCGGACGATGTCCACCCCGGGCGTGTCGGTCGGCACCAGGAACATGGACATGCCCTCGTACACGCTCACGTCGGGGTCGGTCACGACCATGACGATGAGGAACGCCGCGGTCCGCGCGTTGGACGAGAAGAACTTCCAGCCGTCGATGACCCAGTGGTCCCCGTCGCGCACGGCCCGGGTCTCGAACAGCGACGGGTCCGAGCCGGCCTGCGGTTCGGTCATGGAGTAGCAGGAGAAGATCTCACCGGCGAGGAGCGGTTCGAGGTAGCGCGCCTTCTGCTCGGGGGTGCCGTAGTGGGCGATGATCTCGGCGTTGCCCGTGTCCGGCGCCTGGCAGCCGAAGATGATCGGCGCCCACGACGACGAGCCGAGGATCTCGTTGAGGAGGCACAGCTTGAGCTGGCCGTAGCCCTGGCCGCCGAGCTCGGGACCGAGGTGGGTGGCCCACAGCCCCTGCTCGCGGACCTGGGCCTTGAGTGGGTCGATGATCGCCTTGAGCTTCGGCTCCGGCGGGGTGAAGGCCAACCCGCCCCACAGCAGGTCGAGCGGCTCGACCTCGGTGCGCACGAACGCCGCCGCCCAGTCCAACTTCTCCTGGAACTCCGGCTCGGTCTCGAAGTCCCAGCTCATCTCGGCTCCTCGCTCGACGGCGGCGGCTACGGTAACACCGTTCGCGCTTGCTGATAATGGCGTACTCCAGGAGCTCCGATGCCTCGTCCCCGCACCCCTGAGCACCCGATCCACGTGCGCAGCGCTCGGATGCTCGACGTGGTGGCCGGCGAGCTGGTGGAGCCCGGCAGCGTGCTGGTGCTGGGCGAGCGCATCGTCGAGGTCTCCCCCACCGCCGTGCCCGGCGACGCCGAGGTGATCGACCTGGGCGATGTGACCCTCCTGCCCGGCCTGATGGACATGGAGGTGAACCTCTTCCTCGGCGGGCCGGATCACCGCAGCCCGCTCACGTCGGTGCAGGAGGATCCGGCCGTGCGCACGCTGCGCGGCGTCACCAACGGTGCCCGCACCCTGCGGGCTGGCTTCACCACGGTGCGGAACCTGGGCCTGTTCCTGCAGACCGGTGGGATCCTGCTCGACGTGGCCCTGAAGAAGGCCTTCGACCTCGGCTGGTGCGACGGGCCCCGCATCGTCCCGGCCGGCCACGCCATCTGCCCCACCGGCGGCCACCTCGATCCCACCATGTTCCAGGCGTTCGCCCCCCACGTGCTGCCGCTCACCGTGGAGGAGGGGATCGCCAACGGGGTCGACGAGGTGCGCAAGGCCGTGCGCTACCAGATCAAGCACGGCGCCCAGGTCATCAAGGTGTGCGCGTCCGGCGGGGTCATGAGCCACACCGGGCCGGCCGGCGCCCAGCAGTACTCCGACGAGGAGCTGGCCGCCATCGCCGACGAGGCGCACCGCGCCGGGCTCAAGGTGGCCGCGCACGCGCACGGCGACCAGGGCATCCGGGCCGCCCTCGCCGCCGGCATCGACTGCATCGAGCACGGCTCGCTCATGAGCGACGAGACGCTGGCACGCTTCATCGAGCAGGGCACGTTCCTGGTGGCCACCACCTACCTGGCCGACGGCATGGACGTGTCCCACGCGCCGCCCGAGCTCCAGGAGAAGGCGGCGATCGCGTTCCCGCAGGCCAAGGCCACCATCGCCAAGGCCATCGCCCAGGGCGCCAAGGTGGCATGTGGGACCGACGCCCCCGCGATCCCCCACGGCCGCAACGCCCGGGAGCTGCTCGCTCTCGTGGACCGGGGGATGACCCCGCTCCAGGCCATCCGCTCCGCCACCACGGTGGCCGCCGAGCTCATCGACGTCGACGACCGGGGCCGCCTCGAGCCCGGTCTCTACGCCGACGTGATCGCCGTCCCCGGTAACCCGCTCGACGACATCGCGGTGACCGAGCAGGTCTGCTTCGTGATGAAGGGCGGCACCGTCTACCGCGACGACCGGTAGCTCAGCCGGCCGAGGTCAGGTGGCCGGGGCGCCGATGCCGTGGAAGATGAGATCCCACAGCTCCTCGGCGGCATCCGCGGTCTTGGTGCCGGCCTTGGCGCCGCCGATGGTGGTGGAGAAGGCGTTGAACATGATCGCCTCGAGCACCACGCCGGCCACGCGCCGGCGTGGCACCCCGGAGCGGACCACACCGGCCTCCTCGGCTTCGGCGAGGACGGTCTCGAACAGGGTCACCAGGGGGTCGAAGGCCCGGGCCGCCTCGTCGGGGTGGCCGGTGAGGAGCTGCTGGGCGAACTCGGCGAGGGCGCGCGCCGGTGCCTTGCGGTTGGCCTTGCGACTGGTGGGCCGGCAGATCCGGTAGTACTCGACCACGAAGGTGTGCAGGCGATCGCGCGGGTCCGACTCGGCGTCGACCTTGTCGCGGAGGTGGTCGGCGGTGGAGCGCACGGACTCCTCGAACAGGGCGAGCAGGAGCTCCTGCTTGCCGCCGAAGTACTGGTAGAAGCTGCGCAGCGACTGACCGGAGCGCTCCACCACCTCTTGGACGGTGAACTCCTTGCCGGTCTCGTTGTCGTTCATCAGCTCGAGGGCGGCGTCGAGGAAGCGCTGGACGCGGCTCTCGGCTCGCACCCGGGCGGAGTCCAGCGACCGGGCGACCGCCTGGTCACGCCAGCTGGCGACCGGTGCGTCGGCGGGGGGTTCGTTCGTGGCCATGGGCGGAAAGGCTACCCCTCGGTGGGGAGAACCAAGCTCTGTCCATCCTCGGGCTGACCTCTCGCCGGCCGAGAGCGGCGATCTGCCCCCCGGTCTGCCCCCGGTCCGCCCGGCCGCTCAGACCGCGGGTTCGATCACCTGGTCCATGGTGGCCGCACCGCTGTCGGGCACGCGGGGCTGGCGCCACACCTCCACCGGGAACGACGCGTTCACCAGGGAGTAGCAGAGCCACAGCAGGTGCGTGGCGTCGGCCGGCAGGTCGCGCAGGTCGAGCGCGTCGAGGTGCGCCAGGGCGTCGGGGAGCCGGGCGAACGCGGCGTCGTAGAACGCCTGGAGCTCGTCCATGGAGCTGGCCAGGCGCTTGGCGTAGCGGTCCGCCTCGTGCTCCAGCGCCCAGCCGGCGAAGGGCTCGAGGTCGGCGAACTCGGGGGGCAGCGACGCGCTCATCCGCGGGCCACCATGTCGCCGGCGGTCTGGTGGAGATGTCGCAGGAGGACCTCCTGATCGTTGAGCGGGAAGCTCGTCACCGCCCGGGCCTCGATCATCGACTGCGTGGCCTCGAGGGTGTTGCCGTCCTGGAGCGCGTACTCCTTGAACGTGACCGCGGCCAGCTCCTGGCGGAGCCGCTCGGTGGCGTTGCGCGGCGGCACGAAGTAGAGGGTGCCCTCGAAGGTGTGGCTGTTGTACGACGTCGGCCAGTAGTGGTACGTGAGGTACCAGCCCGGCGCCCAGACCAGCAGCATGAAGTTGGGGAACAGCACGAACGAGTCGACGCCCCAGGCCGGGTGCCGGGCCGGGTTGAGCGACGGGGGGAGCTCGTCGAGGCCGTCGATCTCGGGGCGGTCCCACGGGCCGAACAGCCCGCTGCGGAGCACGTTCTCGATGGGCTTGACCATGCTCGGGTGCTTCGGCGGCGACATGCCTCCCCACGACGAGACCATGCCGTGGAGCCCCTCGATCCGGTAGGCCAGGGCCTCGAAGCCGTACCCCTGGAGCTTGCGGGACTCCTCGTCGGTGGCTTGCTTCGCGTGCAGCACGGGTGCGTGGTAGAACTCCGCGAACGCGTCGATGAAGAGCTTCCAGTTGGCGCCGATCTCGGCCCGGTACTTGTAGACCTCGGTCATCTCGCCGAACGGGTAGCCCTCCAGACCGGCGCCCAGCTCGCCCAGGTACTCGCGCACCGACGTGGTGTTCGCGGGATCGAGGTTCACGAAGATGAACCCCTCCCACACCTCGGCCTGCACCGGTGCCAAGCCGAACTCGGCCAGGTCCAGGTCGAAGAACTCGTCTTGTTGCTGCACGAAGGTGAGCGCGCCCTCGAGGTCGTAGCGCCAGCCGTGGTACTTGCAGGTGAACTGCCGGCAGGCGCCGCTGGTCTCCTGGCGCGGGTAGTCCTGCCACACCAGCTTGTTGCCCCGGTGCCGGCAGATGTTGTGAAACGCCCGCACCTCGCCGTCGAGGCCCTTCACCACGATCACCGAGGTCCTCGCCACCTCGAGCTCCCGGGTGAAGTACGACCCTGCTCGGCCGAGCTGCTCCACCCGACCCACGTTGAGCCACGTCTTCCCGAAGATCGCGTCGCGCTCGCGCTCGTAGTGCTCGGGGGAGATGGAGTCCTCGTAGGAGACGGTGCCCGTGCCCAGATGGGGGTAGTGCTCGGTCCAGCTGCCCTCAGCCGGTTTC
>CAZIVZ010000018.1:0-17250 GCA_964542495.1 uncultured Aquihabitans sp. | reverse complement strand
CCCCACTGCTGCCTCCCGTAGGAGTCTGGGCCGTGTCTCAGTCCCAGTGTGGCCGGTCGCCCTCTCAGGCCGGCTACCCGTCGTCGCCTTGGTAGGCCGTTACCCCACCAACAAGCTGATAGGCCGCGAGGCCCTCCCGAAGCGGAATCCATTTCCTCACCAGATCATGCGATCCGGTGGGGGTATCCGGTATTAGCTCTCCTTTCGGAGGGTTATCCCGGTCTTCGGGGCAGGTTCCTCACGTGTTACTCACCCGTTCGCCACTAGGTCTTCCGCAGTGTTGCCACTGCATGGACCTCGTTCGACTTGCATGTGTTAGGCACGCCGCCAGCGTTCGTCCTGAGCCAGGATCAAACTCTCCATCGAGATCGTCAGAAGGCCCACGGCGAACCGTGGACCAACATCGAATCGGAGAGCCACCTCGAGGCCTGAACCTCGGGGTGACTGGCATCAGTCCAACTAACTAGCTTAGTTTTGTTGTCCTTGATGCGTAATATATGTATTAAACGGCCGCTGCGTTGCTCGAAAGCGCCACAGCGGTCGCCCGCATTAGCTTTTTCGTCCTCTATTCCGTTCTCAAGGAGCGCTCACTCCCCCGGAGGGGAGCCGCTGGGGTAGTCGTCCCCGTGGGGATCGTTGCTACCTGCGTGCCCCGACCAGCCCGTGAGGGCCGTGTGGGGCGAGTTGTCACCTTAGGGACTTCGGTGGAGCCTGTCAACTCGGTGAGCTGGCGGTTCCACCCGGTCCGTGGGCAACGAGGTACCAACCTACGGCGACCGCGTCAGCTGTTCCAAATCGAGCGGGTGTGTCATCGGTAACAGCAGGGACAGGCGCCCGAAACCCGCAGGTCACGGGGCCACACGCACCACCCCGAAGGACCGCTTGCCCTTGCGGAGCACCACGTAGGCCCCGTGGAGCACATCGGTCGTGGTGATGCACCGGTCCTCCGCGGCACGCTCGCCGTTGACGTACACCCCGCCCTGGGCGATCGCCCGGCGGGCCTCGCCCTTGGATGCGGTGAGCATGCCCGGGCGCGCCAGGAGCTCGGCGAGGTCTGCCCCGCTGGCGAGGTCGAGGGGCGAGACCGTGGTGACGGGGACCTCGCGGGCCACCGCGGCCAGCGCGGCCTCGGGGGCGTCGACCACGGGGGCACCGAACAAGATGGCCGACGCCGATGCCGCGGCTTCGGCCTCGGCAGCACCGTGCACCAGCGCGGTGGCCTCGTCGGCCAGGCGTCGCTGGGCCACCCGGCGTTCGGGGGACTCGTCGTGGCGGGCCATGACGTCGTCGACCTCGGCCACCGGCAGCAGCGTGAACTGGAGGAGGAACTGGCGGACCTGGCGGTCGTCGGTGGCGATCCAGTGCTGGAAGAACTGGTAGGGGCTCGTGCGGGCGGGGTCGAGCCAGATGCGGGCACCGGTGGTCTTGCCGAGCTTGGTGCCGTCGGCGGCGGTCAGCAGCGGCCACGACAACGCCCAGGCCGGCCGCCCGTGCACCCGCCGGACGAGGTCGACCCCGCCCAGCATGTTCCCCCACTGGTCGGACCCGCCGATCTGCACCTGCACGCCGTGGGCCTCCTCGAGGCGCAGGAAGTCGTGGGCCTGCAGGAGCATGTAGCTGAACTCGGTGTAGGAGATCCCGTGCTCGGAGGCGAGGCGGTTCTTCACGCTCTCGCGGGCGAGCATGGTGTTGACGGTGACGTGCTTGCCCACATCGCGCAAGAAGTCGAGCAGGCGCACCTCCCCCGTCCAGTCGCGGTTGTCCACCAGGAGCCCACCGGCAGGCCCGTCGAGGTCGACCACCCGGGCGATCTGCGCCTTGATGGCGGCGACGTTGGCCGCCAACGTCTCCTCGTCGAGCAGGTTGCGCTCCTCGGATCGGCCGCTCGGGTCGCCCACCATGCCGGTGGCCCCGCCGGCGAGCGCCACGGGTCGGTGGCCCGCCTCCTGGAACCTCCGGAGCACGAGCAGGCCCAGCAGGTTGCCGACGTGGAGGCTGTCGGCCGTGGGATCGCAGCCGTAGTAGATCGAGACCGGGCCCTCCGCCATCCGGGCGGCCAGGCCGTCGGGGTCGGTGCAGTCCTGCACCAGGCCTCTGGCCTGCAGGTCGGCGAGCACGTCGGCGGAGGCGGCGGTCATCGCCCCATCGTCCACCCGATCGCCGGGGTGGACCAAACGCTCGCCCGGCCGGACCCGGTTGGACCCTGACCGTGCCGGGCGGCGAGGCTGGGCGCCATGGCCGAGCCGAGCGCACCGCAGGACCTCGATGAGCCGCTGGCCATGCGGTGGTCGATCGGGCGGGTCCTCGCCGTGCTCGTGTCGGCCGGCCTGGTGGTGTTCTGGATCTGGATCTTCTCGGGGGCACCGGCGCGGCCCAACCCGGACCGCCTCGATGACCGCGCCTACGTGGCCCGAGCCGAGGCCCGCTGCCAGCAGCTGCTCGACGATCTGGGCGAGCTGCCGGGACCGGGCGAGTTCGACAGCGCCGAGCACCGCGCCGACGTGCTCGACGAGGCCAACGCCCTGGTCACCCAGATGGTCGACGACCTCGAGGCCGACGCCCCCACCACAGGCGACGACGCCGTGCGGACCGGAGGCTGGATCGCCGACTGGCGGACCTACCTGGCCGACCGTGCCGACTACGCGGAACGGCTGCGGCGAGACCCCGACTCCAAGCTGCTCATCTCGGTCAACGCCGAGCTCCAGGACCCGGTCGACAAGACGATCCAGATCTTCGCCGACGACGTGAACGAGATGCCCGCCTGCGCCACCCCCGGCGACGTGGGCTGATCGAGAACCGTCAGCCCGGTCCGCCCCTGCGCAGCACCGACGCCACGGTCAGGCCGCGTCGCAGCAGCCGGCGGGTGCTGGGGTCGACCGGCGGGTCGAGGGCCTCGAGGCCCTCCTCGTCCACCCAGCGCAGCGCCAGCGACTCGTCGTTGGCCTGCTCCCGAGCCCCTTCGGGGGCGATCACGAGGAACCGCAGGTCGAGGTGGAGGTGGGGCTCGTCGCCCGGTGGGGACACGAGGTGCACGTCGATGTCGATGGCGGGGACCGCCACCCGCAGGCCGGCGATCCCGGTCTCCTCCGACGCCTCGCGCCAGGCGACGGCGGCCAGGTTGGTGTCGCCGTCGGCATGGCCGCCGGGCTGGAACCAACGGCCGAGCTTGCGGTGCAACATGAGCAGGGATCGGGTTCCCGAGGCATCGACCACGAGCCCGGACCCGGTGAGGTGCCCGGCCCGGCACGATCGGTGGGCGGCGTCGGCGTGCTGGTCCAAGAAGGCGAGCACCTCGGCCCGCGCTCGCTGCGGGCCCTCGCCTTCGAGGTCGGCCGCTCGGAGCTGGCTGGCGGCCACGGCGAGGCCGTGGCCGGCGACCAGGCGGGGGTCGTCGGGACCCAGGAGCTCGAAAGCCGTCACCGCTGCTGCCCGCCCGACCGCCACGGCCTCGGCCCCCGGTTCGGTCTCATCGGGCGGGCGACCGGTGGGCGTGGCCCGGCACCCAGAACCGCCACGCCACCTCGGTGCCCGCAGAGATGCCGACGCGCGGCCCGGTGGCCGCCCGCTCGGGCGGCGCGGTGGCGTCGTCGACGATCGTGACGAGCCGGTCGCCGGTGGTGAGGTCGGCGCCATCGAGCCGGCCGTCGACCCCGAGGGCCTGGCACAGCTTGGCCGGACCGTTCGCCAGGTCGCTCGGCCGGCGAGCACCGGGACGGGCCACGGCCATCTGGTCGGTGCCCCGGAGCGGTTCGAGGGCGCGGATGAGCACCGCACCCGCGGTTCCTGGCGCCGAGGTGACGGCGTTGGCGCACCAGTGCATGCCGTAGGTGAAGTACACGTAGAGGTGCCCGGGTGGACCGAACATGGTGGCGTTGCGGGCCGTGGGGCCGCGATGGGCGTGGCTGGCCGGGTCGTCGGCGCCGCCGTAGGCCTCCACCTCCACGATCCGCCCGGCGAGGTCCCCCACCACGAGGACCTTGTTGAGCAGGTCGGGAGCGACCTGCTCCGGGGCCCGGCGGTAGAAGGCCCGTCCCAGGCGGCGCTCGCCACGACGGCGAGGCGGACGGGACCCCACGTCAGCCGGGCAGGCCATCGCCGAGCGTGGCCCACCAGAGCCGTCCGGGCCCCGACACCGCGACCGGACCGCCGCCAGGTGCGGCGAAAGCCGCCCGGCCGTGGTCGATGCGGGTGACCCCGTGGGGCGCAGCGAGATCGACGAAGCCACCGGTGGCCAACAGCAGCGAGGGCCGCACCGGCTCGATGCGGACCGGCGCAGCGACCCCGTCGACCACCGCCAGGGCGAAGCTCGCCTCGCCCGCGTCGTAGGTGGTGAGCCCGGCGGCGGGTCGTCGACGACGCGGAGGGGGCGGAATGCCCGGACCGAAGCACACGACCTCCAGCAGCTCGTCGACGTCGATGTGCTTCGGGGTCAACCCGCCGCGCAACACGTTGTCGGAGGCGGCCATGATCTCGATCCCCGCACCGCCCAGGTAGGCGTGGAGGTTGCCGGCGGGGAGGTGCAGCGCATCTCCCGGCGCCAGGTGCACCACCTCGAGCAGGAGCGGGGCGAAGGCCGTGGGGTCACCCGGGTACTGGCGGGCGAGCTTCGCCACCCACGCGAGCGGCGACGTGTCGGGGACCGCGTCACCCGCTCTCGCCGCGGCGTCGCCGACCGCCCGGCGCTGCTCGCCCTCCAGGCGGAGCAACCAGCTGAGCGCGCCACGCAGGGCCTCGGGACCACCGACGTCGAGGAGCTGGGCGAGCGGGGTCAGGGCGGGCGAGCGGCACGACCGCACGAGCCCGGCCGCTTCGGCGGTCGGGCGGAACCCGCAGAGGGCGTCGGTCGGCTCCAGGGCCACGAGGGCCTCGGGCTTGGGGTTCGGGTCCCGGTAGGTGCGGACCGGGCTGGTGAGGGGCGTGCCCGCCGCCTCCTCCCGGGCGAAGCCGGCCCGGGCCTGGTCGGCCGACGGGTGGGCCTGGAGCGAGAGCGGCCGGGCGATGGCCAGGACCTTCAGCAGGAACGGAAGCGCCGTGTGGCCCGCGGCGGCGAGGTCGGCGCCCAGCCAGCGAGATGGGTCCGACGCGATCACCTCGGCCAGCGTGCGGCCGCCGGGGTCGCCGACCACCCGCGATGGGGCCAGCGGATGGGTGCCCACCCACAGCTCCGCCTCGGTGGCGCCCGAGGGATCCGTCCCCACCACCTGGGCCACGCCATCGATGGCACCCCACGCGTAGGGCTGGACGGTGTTGTGGAGCAGCAGCACGCGGGCGTCAGCCTAGGGACCGGGGACGTTGCCCCCGGCCATGCCCCTCGCACCGCGGCCGGCGGTCACGCCGGGACGGATCGGAGGTTGGCCCGCAGCAGGGCGGGCACGGCGATGGCGGCCTTGGGACCGCTGGGCGGCACGCACACGTAGGTGATGGTGGACGTGAACACCGGCTGGCCCTCGACGGTGCCCCGGAACGCCACGTCGAACGACGAGTTGCCCCACCGGGCGATGCCGCAGTCGAGGTCGAGGACGTCGCCGTAGGAGGCCGACCCCTGCCACTCCACCACGGCCTTGACCAGCATCCAGTCGACGGGGTCATCGGTGCCGGTCCAGCCGATGGCCTCACGCATCCACGACGCGCAGGCGATGTCGCAGAAGGCCAGGTAGTGGGCGTTGAAGACCACGTTCTGGAGGTCGACCTCGTGGTAGCGCACCGCGATGCGCTCCCGGTGCGGCCAGGGCCGGTCAGGCACCGCCCACCCGGTCCCGGTCCTGCTGGAGGCGGCGGGCGAAGCGCTCGAGCTGCGCGTCGACCGCAGCCGGTCCGGCCCCGCCGCGGGTGGTGCGACGCGTCACCGACACGCCCGGCGCGAGCAGCGCCACGGCCTCGGTGCCGAGCTTCGGGTGGGCGGCGACCAGGTCGGCCATGGTCCCCTGACCGTCGAGTGCGCTGCGCACGATCTCCCCCACGATGGCGTGAGCGTCGCGGAACGGGGTCCCGCGCTCCACGAGCAGCTCGGCCAGGTCGGTGGCGGCGGCGTAGGGCGAGTCGGCGGCGGCCGCCATGGCGGTGGTGTCGAACCGGCTCGACGCCAGCAAGCCGCCCAGGGCGCCGAGGGCGAGCAGGCTCTGGTCGACGGCGTCGAAGAGGGGTTCCTTGTCCTCCTGGAGGTCCCGGTTGTAGGCGAGCGGGAGACCCTTCAGGGTGGTGAGGACGGCGGTGAGGTGCCCGATGAGGCGACCGGCTCGGCCTCGGGCCAGCTCGGCGATGTCGGGGTTCTTCTTCTGCGGGAGCATGGACGAGCCGGTGGCGTAGGCGTCGTCGAGGTGGAGGAACCCGAACTCGTCGGTGGACCACAGCACCACCTCCTCGCCGATGCGCGAGAGGTGGACCCCGAGCAGGGCCAGGTCGAACAGGGCCTCGGCCACGAAGTCACGGTCGCTGACCGCGTCGAGGGAGTTGTCGAACACGGCGGCGAAGCCGAGGTCGGCGGCGGTGCCGCTGGGGTCGAGCGGAAGCGAGCTGCCGGCCAGGGCCCCGGCGCCGAGCGGCGACACGTCGGCGCGGGAGCGCGTGGCGAGGAGGCGGTCGACGTCTCGGGCCAGGGCCCACCCGTGGGCCAGCAGGTGGTGGGCCAACAGCACGGGCTGGGCCCGTTGGAGGTGGGTGTAGCCCGGGAGGTAGGCCCCGCCCGCCTCTCGAGCGCGGCCCACCAGCACGTCCTGGAGGGCCAGGACGCGCTCGGCCACCTCGACCAACGCCCGCTTCACGTAGAGGCGGAGGTCGGTGGCCACCTGGTCGTTGCGGCTGCGGCCGGTGTGCAGCTTGGCTCCCGGCGCCCCCGCCAGCTCGGTGACCCGCCGCTCGACGGCGGTGTGGATGTCCTCGTCTGAGGCAGCGAAGGCGAAGCGACCCGAGGCCAGCTCGTCCTCCACCTCGTCGAGCGCGGCGAGCACCGCCGCGGCTTCGTCGCCGTCGAGGATGCCGCCGCGCACCAGCCCGCGGACGTGGGCGCGCGATCCGTGGATGTCGTCGGTCGCGAGTCGGCGGTCGTAGGGCAGCGAGACCGTGTAGGCCAGCAGCTCCTCGGCCGGGCCGCCGGCGAAGCGGCCGTGCCAGAGCGTGCGACCCTCGGCGCCGGGCTCGTCGGTCACGACGGCTTCCGCGTGGACGCCTGCCGGGCCGACCAGGTCTCGATGCCGAGGCCCCACAACCGCACGAAGCCGGCCGAGTCCTCGTGGCGGAACGTGTCGGCGGCGTCGTAGGTGGCCAGCTCGTAGTCGTAGAGGCTGGTGTCGCTGCGACGGCCGGTGACCACGCACGAGCCCGGCGAGAGGCGCAGGCGCACCTCGCCGGTGACGAACTCCTGGCTCGAGTCGACGAACGAGTCGAACGCCTCCTTGAGCGGGCTGAACCACAGGCCGTCGTAGATGAGCTCGGCGTAACGGGGCTCGATGCGAGCCTTCTCACGGTCGAGGTCGCGCTCGAGACAGATCGACTCCAGGTCCTTGTGGGCCAGGATCAGCGCCAGCGCGGCGGGGCACTCGTAGGTCTCCCGGCTCTTGATGCCCACCCGTCGGTTCTCCACCATGTCGATGCGGCCCCACCCGTAGGCGCCGACGATCGTGTTCAGCCGCTCGATCACCTCGAGCATGCCCAGGCGCTCGCCGTCGACCGCCACGGGGATTCCGTGCTCGAAGCCGATCACCAGATCCCGGGGCTCGGTGGCGGTCTCCTTGGTCAGGAGCCAGACGCCGGGGGGCGGGACGGCCCAGGGGTCCTCCATCTCGCCGCACTCGATGGCCCGGCCCCAGAGGTTGTCGTCGATGGAGTACACCTTCTCCTTCGTGGCCTGGATCGGGATCCCGTGGTCGTAGGCGTAGTGGATGGAGTCCTCACGGGTCATCCCCCACCCCCGGACCGGGGCGATCACCTCGAGGTCGGGCGCCAGCGCACGGGTGGAGACCTCGAAGCGGACCTGGTCGTTGCCCTTGCCGGTGCAGCCGTGGGCGACGGCGTGGGCGCCGTGGTAGCGCGCCGCCTCCACCAGGTGCTTCACGATGACCGGGCGTGACAGCGCGGACACCAGCGGGTACCGGCCCTCGTAGAGGGCGTTGGCCTTGAGGGCGGGGGCCACGAAGTCGTCGGCGAACTCCTGGCGGGCATCGACCACCAGCGCCTCCACCGCACCCGCGGCGCGCGCCCGCTCGCGCACGACGTCCCAGTCGTCGCTGGCCTGGCCCACGTCGACGGCGAGGGCCACCACCTCGACCCCCAGCTCCTCGATCATCCAGCGCACGGCCACGGAGGTGTCGAGACCGCCGCTGTAGGCCAGTACCACGCGCTTCGCCACAGTTGTTCCTCTTTCGTGTTCAGGTTCGGTAGGAGTCTGGTCCCTCGCGGGACGGGGTCAAGACGGTGCGGCTCAGAGGCCGGCGAGCTCTCGCAGTCGGTCGGCCAGCGCCTCGCCGGGCACGCCCGCCACTGCGATCACGATCACGGTGTCGTCACCGGCGACGGTGCCGAGCACCTCGGGGAGGCCCGATCGGTCCAGGGCCGAGCCCACCACGTTGGCGGTGCCGGGCGGGGTGCGGACCACCACGACGTTGCCGGAGTGGCCCACCTCGACCACCCAGTCGGCACACACCCTGCGGAGGTGGTCGTCGGGCGCGCGCTGGTCCCGGGGGAGCTCGGGGATGGCGTAGATCGACTCCCCCGCTCCCGAGCGGACCTTGATGGCACCGAGGTCCTCGAGGTCACGGCTGACCGTGGCCTGCGTGGCGGCGACGCCCTCGTCGGCCAGGAGGTGCACCACCTGCTCCTGGCTGGTGACGGCGTGCGATGCCAGCAGCTTGGCCACGAGGTGCTGGCGCTGGGTCTTGGCCAGTCGGATCGGTGCGGCGTTGGCGCGGGGGGCCACGATCAGGCCTCGGCCCAGGTGCGACGCACCAGCCACTCGAGGGCCCCGCGGGCGGCGGGGAGCCGGTTGACGGCCTCGGGCCAGACCCGGCTCTGGGGCCCATCGAGGACCTCGTCGGTGACCTCCTCGCCCCGGTGCGCCGGGAGGCAGTGGAGGAAGATGGCGTGCGGTGCCGCCGCCGACATCAGCGCCGTGTCCACGCGGTAGGGCTCGAAGATCGGCTTGCGCACCGCCTTCTCCGCCTCCTGGCCCATGGAGTACCAGGCGTCGGTGACCACCACGTCGGCCCCGCCGACCATGCCCTTGGGATCGGCGTCGGCCTCGGCCCCGGCGGCGCCGAGCTCCGCGAAGCGGGCCAGGTCTTCGGAGGGCGGGTCGTAGCCCGGCGGGCAGGCGAAGCGGAGGTCCATCCCGACCATCGACGCCGCCAGCCCCAGCGACCGGGCCACGTTGGAGTAGTCGCCCACCCAGGTGACGGTGCGGCCGGCCAGCGCGCCCAGCTCGGCGCGGATGGTGAGGAGGTCGGCGATGGCCTGGAGGGGGTGGCTGTGGTCGGACAGGAGGTTGACCACGGGGATGTCGACCGCGGCGGCCATCCGCTCGAGGATCGAGTGGTCGAACACCCGCGCCGCGATCACCGAGTGGTAGCAGGCCAGGGTCCGGGCCACGTCCTCGGCCGACTCGCGGCCCCCGATGTCGACCTCGTCGGGCTTCAGGGAGATGGGGTGGCCACCGAGCTGCACCACCGCCATCTCCGTGGAGTTTCGGGTGCGGTTCGACGGCTTCTCGAAGATCAGGGCCACGCCGCGACCGGCCAGCACCTGGGGCGGCGGGGCCGGGTCGGCGCACCGGTCCAGCACCTCGCCGAGCTCGGCCGTGGTCAGGTCGTCGATGTCGAGCAGGTGGCGGGTCACGGGGTGGCCTCCAGACCAGGTGTGGCCTCGACCACGGCGTCGAGGGCGGCGGCGAGGACCCACAGCGCCCGGTCGATCTCCTCGGCGGTGACGAGCAGCGACGGGGCCAGGCGCAGCGCGCTCGGGGTGACGGCGTTGACCACCAACCCCTTGCTGAGCGCGTCGGCGGCCACCCGGCGGGCGTCGATGCCGGGCACGAGCTCGGCGGCCACGAGCAGGCCGAGCCCACGGACCGCAGCCACCGCCGGCAGCCGCTCCAGCCCGGCGGTGAGGGCGGCGCCGGCCTCCGTGGCGCGGGTGGGCACGTCTTCGGCCTCCATCACCGCCAGCACGGCACGAGCGGCGGCGGCGGCCAGTGGCTGGCCGCCGTAGGTGGTGGCGTGGTCGCCGGGCTCGAACACGTCGGCCACCTCGGCCCGGGCCCAGCAGGCACCGATCGGCACGCCGTTCCCGAGGGCCTTGGCCATGGTGACCACGTCGGGCATCACACCGAGGTGCTGGTGACCGAACCACCGGCCTGTGCGACCGAGACCGGTCTGCACCTCGTCGACCATGAACAGCAGGCCCCGCTCGTCGCAGAGCTGCCGCACGCCCGCGAAGTACTCGGGCGTGGCCGGGTTGACGCCGCCCTCGCCCTGCACCGGCTCGAGCAGCACGGCGGCGACCGTGGGATCGATGGCCGCCTCGAGGGCGACGAGATCGTTCCACGCCACGTGGCGGAAGCCCTCGGGCAGGGGTTGGAAGGCCTCGTGCTTCTGGGGCTGGCCCGTGGCGTGGAGCGTGGCGAGGGTACGCCCGTGGAACGATCCGAGGGCGCTCACCACCACGTGACGGCCCCGGCCGCCCCACTTGCGGGCCAGCTTGAGGGCGCACTCGTTCGCCTCGGCACCAGAGTTGGCGAAGAAGACCTTGCCGCCGCCGCCCAGGAGCCGATCGAGGGTGACCGCCACCTGCCAGCCCGGCTCGGTGCCGAAGAGGTTCGAGACGTGCAGCAGCGTCCGGGCCTGCTCGGCCAGGGCGTCGGCCACCACGGGATGGCTGTGTCCGAGGGAGGTGACGGCGAGGCCCGAGAGGAAGTCGAGGTACTCGTTGCCCTCGGCGTCCCAGAGCAGGCTGCCCACACCCCGGACGAACTGCACCTGCGGGGGTCCGTAGGTGGGCATGAGCGGACAGCGCTCGAGCGCGTCCGGTGCGTGCATCGCGGCGCGGTGGGCGGTGGCGTCGCTCACGAGCCGGCCCCGTCGGTGCGGGTGATCATGGTGCCGACCCCGGCGTCGGTGAGCAGCTCGAGCAGCACCACGTGGGCGATGCGCCCGTCGAGGATGTGCGCCGAGCCCACGCCGGCTTCGATCGCGGCCAGGCAGGCCTCCACCTTGGGGATCATCCCGCCAGAGATGACGCCGTCGGCGATCAGGAGCCGGGCCCGCGACGCCGACAGCCGGGAGACGAGCGAACCCGGGTCGTCGACGTCGGTGAGCACACCGGGCACGTCGGTGAGGTAGATCAGCTTCTCCACCCCGAGGGCCTCGGCGATGGCGATGGCGGCGGAGTCGGCGTTGATGTTGAAG
Organism: uncultured Aquihabitans sp.; assembly: GCA_964542495.1. Taxonomy (GTDB): domain Bacteria; phylum Actinomycetota; class Acidimicrobiia; order Acidimicrobiales; family Iamiaceae; genus Aquihabitans. The sequence goes on along the minus strand of CAZIVZ010000018.1, from coordinate 5,857 downwards.
GCCTGGCCGGTGGCGTCGGCGCCGATGGTGGAGATCACCGGGATGAATCGGTCCCGCAGGAGCGTGTCGAGGATCTGGCGGTTCACGGCCACCACGTCGCCCACGTACCCGAGCTCCTCGCTGCGCTGGGTGGCCACGATGAGGCCGGCGTCCTGACCCGAGAGGCCCACGGCGACGTGGTCGTGCTGGTTGATGGCCGCCACGATCTCAGCGCCCACGCGTCCGGTGAGCACCATCCGCGCCACGTCGAGCGTCTCGGCGTCGGTGACGCGGAGGCCGTCTCGGAACTCGCTCTCCTTGCCGAGCTTGGCCAGCAGTGCCCCGATCTGCGGTCCGCCGCCGTGGACCACCACCGGGCGCAGGCCGGTGGCCCGGAGCAGGACGACGTCGGCGGCGAAGGAGTGCGCCAGCGACTCGTCGATCATGGCGTTGCCGCCGAACTTGATCACCACCACCCTGCCGGCGAAGGCCTGGATGTACGGCAGCGCCTCCACGAGCACCGCGGCGCGAGTGGCGGCATCGAGGTCGGACAGCTCCTGGTCGGCCATGGCCCCAGTGTATTCGACAGCCTGCATGACTATGCAAGCCGATCAGCTGCCGCCGGTGTTCTCGTCGATGTACTCGTGCGTGAGGTCGTTGGTGAGGACGGTGAACGTGCCGTCGCCCAGGCCCAGGTCGCAGTCGATCACGAGGTGGCGCTGGGCCATGTGCGTCGCCACCGCGGCCTGGTCGTGGGCCACGGTGACCCCGCCGGTGGCCACGATGACGCCGCCGTAGGCCACCGCCACCCGCTCCTGGTCGAAGTCGATGCCGGCCGAGCCGAGCTCGCTGGCCAGCCGACCCCAGTACGGGTCCTGCCCGAACCACGAGCACTTGCACAGGGCGCTGCGGGCGATCTGGCGGGCACCGGCCTCGGCGTCGGAGGCGGAGGCAGCACCGCTGACGGTGAGCTTCACCACCTTGGTGGCGCCCTCGGCGTCGCCGGCCATCTGCAGCGCCAGGTCGGCGCAGGCCCGGCCCACCGCCCCGGCCAGGTCTGCGTGGGGCACCGGTCCTGCCGCCCCGCTGGCCAGGATGATCACGGTGTCGTTGGTGGACCGGCAGGCGTCGGTCATCAACACGTTGAAGCTGGCGGACACCCCGTCTCGCAGGATGGCCTGGAGCTCGCCGGGATCCGCCTCGGCATCGGTGGTGAGCACGGCGAGCATCGTGGCCATGTTGGGGGCCAACATGGCGGCCCCCTTGGCCATGCCGCCCACCAGCGCGACCGTGTCCCCCACCGGGACGACCGTCTCCTTGCGGTGCGTGTCGGTGGTGCGGATCGCCTCAGCGGCCGCCCCTCCCCCATCTGGTGCCCGCTCGGCCACGGCCCCGGGGATGCCGGCCAGGATGACGTCGATCGGCAGCGGGATGCCGATCAGGCCGGTGGAGCACACGAGCACCTCGTGGGGCTCGCACCCGAGGCCTGCGGCGGTGGTGGCGCACATGGCCTGGGCGTCGGCCTGGCCCGGCCCGCCGGTGGCAGCGTTGGCGTTGCCCGAGTTCAAGATCACCGCCGCCGCTCGACCCCCGCTGCGCTCGAGGTGGCGGCGGGAGGTGAGCACCGGCGCGGCGGTCATCTTGTTGTCGGTGAAGACGGCAGCGGCCGGCACCGGTCGGCCATCGGCGGTGGCGACGAGGGACAGATCCGGCTCGCCCGATGCCTTGATGCCGGCGGCGACGCCGGCGGCCACGAAGCCCTGGGGGGCGGTCACGCTCATGGGAAAGGGCCTCTCTGGAGGGCGGGTTCGGGTGCGACAGGGGTTCGACCTGGGGGCGGTCAGGGGTACAGGCCGGCGGTCGGGAGGCCGGTGGCCTCGGGAATGCCGAGGGCCACGTTGGCCGACTGGAGGGCACCGCCCGACGCACCCTTGGTGAGGTTGTCGAGTGCGGCCAGCGCCACCACCCATCCGGTGCGCTCGTCGGCGTAGGCGGTGACGTGCACGGCGTTGGAGCCGAGGGTGGCCTTGGTGGACGGCGGCTCGTGGCGCACCTCCACGAACGGCTCGGCGTCGTAGGCCGCGTGCAGGGCGTCTCGCAACTCGGCGGTGGTGGTTGTGCTGGCGGGCCGGGCATAGCACGTGGCCAGGATGCCCCGGTTCATGGGCGCCAGGTGCGGGGTGAACAGCACCTGTACGACGGCACCGGCCACCCCGGTGAGGTTCTGCTCGATCTCGGGGGTGTGGCGGTGCTCCAGCAGGCCATAGGCCACGAAGTTCTCGTCGACCGTGTTGAACGCGTTGGTGGGCTTGGGGGGCCGGCCCGCGCCCGACACCCCGCTGGCGGCGTCGACCACGATGCCGGTGGGCGCCACCAACCCGGCAGCGAGGAGCGGTGCGAGCGCCAAGGTGGCGGTGGTGACGTAGCAGCCCGGGGTGGCCACCAGCCTCGCCGTCGCCAGGTCGGCCCGGAACAGCTCGGGCAGGCCGTACACCGACTCGGCGAGCAGGTGGGGCACGGTGTGCTCGTGGCCGTACCAGGTGGGATAGAGCCCGGCGTCCTTCAGGCGGAAGTCGGCCCCCAGGTCCACCACCACCCGCTGCCCGTCGAGCAGTCCGGGCACGATCTCCTGCGAGGCGCCGTGGGGCAAGCCGCAGAACACGAGGTCGAGCCCGTGGTCGTCGGCCAGGCCGTCGACGTATGGCGTGAAGGTGAGGTGGGCGTAGGCCGAGGCGAGGCTCGGGTAGAGGTCGGCCACCGCCGTGCCCGCCTGGGTGTCCCCTGTGGCCACCACCACCTCGAGGTCGGGATGCCCGGCGATCAGCCGCAGCAACTCGGCCCCCGTGAACCCCGATGCCCCGACGATGCCGACCCGAGTTGCCATGGCCTCGGAGTGTATTCGGATTGATGCATGACTATGCAAGTCGGTTCCGTCGCCCCGGTGGGTTAAGAACGACCACGTCGGGCGACAGAAGCGACTTGGGATGGGGCTGGTGGTGGCAGGGCGGAGCGGGGGTCGGCCGGGAACGGGTGCTTGACGACCGGGGCGGGACGCCGTAGAAACTGGACTCGTGTCCAGCACCGCTGTCCAGGTTCCCACCGCAGCGACCCGACGCCACCTCTCGGCCCGCCAGGCCCGGACCGTCCACAAGCTGACCGAGGCGGCGGTGGCCGAACTGGTCGAGCGCGGGTACCCGGCGCTCACGGTGCGCAACGTGGCCAAGCGCGCTGGGGTGGCGCCGGCCACCGCCTACACCTACTTCGGCTCCAAGGAGCACCTCGTGGCCGAGGTGTTCTGGCGGCGGTTCGAGGCCCAGGGGGCCCGACCGCTCGACCGCCGCCGGTCCCCCGCCAGCCGGGCCACCGACGTGCTGCTCGACTTCGCCCTGGTGGTGGCCGAGGAGACCGAGCTGTCCGCGGCATGCACCGTGGCCCTGCTGGCCGACGACGCCGAGGTGCGCGAGCTCCGGCTGCGCATCGGGCTCGAGCTGCACCGCCGGCTGCTCGACGCCCTCGACGCCGATGCCGACCCGATCGTGGTGCAGACCCTGGAGCTGGCCACCTCCGGAGCCCTGCTCCAGGTGGGCACCGGCCACCTCGCCTACGCCGCCATCCCCGGCCTGCTGGCCGACGTCGCCCACCTGACCCTCGCTGGAGCCCGCCCGTGACCACCGCCACCGAGCCGCTCGTGTACGACCCCTACGCCTACGAGATCCACGAGGACCCCTACCCCACCTACGCGCGCCTGCGCGAGGAGGCTCCCCTCTACCGGAACGAGGAGCGGGGGTTCTGGGCCCTGTCCCGCTACGCCGACGTGCTGGCCGCCTTCCGGGACTCCGACACGTTCTCGAGCGCCGAGGGGGTGTCGATCGACCCCGCCGCCTCGGGGCCACACGCCCACCGGACCATGTCGTTCCTGGCCATGGATCCACCCCAGCACGGCCGCATGCGGGGGCTCGTGTCCCGTGGCTTCACCCCGCGACGGGTGGCCGACATGGAGGACCACATCCGCGCCCTGACCATCCGCCACCTCGACGCCTGCCTCGAGCAGGGCTCGTTCGACTTCGTGGGCGACCTGGCCGGCAAGCTCCCCATGGACGTCATCTCGGAGATGCTCGGGGTCCCCCAGGCCGACCGCGCCGAGCTGCGCACCAAGTCGGACCTGCTGGTGCATCGCGAGGAGGGCATGACCGACGTGCCCCCGGCCGGCGTGGCCGCCGCGCTCGACCTGGTGGTGTACTACGCGGACCTCATCGCCGACCGGCGGGCCAACCCCGGCGACGACCTCGTCTCGGCGCTGTGTCGGGCGGAGATCGACGGCGACCGCCTCACCGACGACGAGATCACCGGGTTCCTGTTCCTCATGGTGGTGGCCGGCAACGAGACCACCACCAAGCTCCTCGCCCACGCGTGGTACTGGGCCTGGCGCAACCCCGACCAGCGGGCCAAGGCCTTCGCCGAACCCACTCGGATCGCCGACTGGGTGGAGGAGACGCTGCGCTACGACACGTCGAGCCAGATGCTGGCGCGCGTCACCCGCATCCCCGTGGAGCTGCACGGGCAGGTGGTGCCACCGGGGGAACGGGTGCTGCTGCTCGTGGGCTCGGCCAACCGCGACCCCCGCATGTTCCCGGACCCGGATCGCTACGACCTCGACCGCGACACCACGGGGATCGTGAGCTTCGGCTTCGGCCGCCACTTCTGCATGGGTGCCTCGCTCGCCCGCCTGGAGACCCGGGTGGTGCTCGAGGAGCTGGTGCGGCGGGTGCGCACCTACGACATCGACGCGGCGGGCGCCCGGCGGGTGCACTCGGTGAACGTGCGGGGCTTCGACACGCTGCCAACGTCGGTGGAGGTGCGCTGAGGTGCCCCGCTTCGACCCCCACCCCGAGCTCCGACCAGCGGTGGTCACCGGTGCATCGGCGGGCATCGGGGCGGCCACAGCCGTGGCCCTGGCCGCCGCCGGCCACCCCGTGATCCTGGGCGCGCGGCGGGTGGAGCGCCTGGCCGACCTCGCCGCCCGGCTCGAGGCCGACGGGGCCACCGCCCTCGCCCTCCCGCTGGACCTCGCCGACACGGGATCGATCGACGCCTTCGCCGACCGCGCCGCCGACGCCCTCGGACCGGTGGACATCCTCGTGAACAACGCCGGCGTGGTGGAGGTCATGACCGGCGCCGGGGCCGATCCCGACGACTTCGCGGCGTCGGTCCAGGTGAACCTCCTCGGCGCCCACCGACTGGCGGCGCGCCTGGCCCCCGCCATGGTGGCCCGCGGGCACGGCGACGTGGTGTTCGTGACCTCCGACGTGGTGGTGCGACCCCGCACCCGCATGGCGGCCTACGTCACCGCCAAGGCCGGGCTGGAGGGCCTCGCCCGCGCCATGCAGATGGAGCTCGAGGGCACCGGCGTGCGGGTGGGCATGGTGCGTCCCGGCCCGTCGAGCACCGAACAGGGCACCACCTGGTCCGAGGACGCCGTCAACGCCGTGGTGGCCGACTGGTCCACCTGGGGCCACATGCGCCACGACGGCGCCCTGCTGCCCCGCAACGTGGCCGACGCCATCGTCGCCATGGTGACCGCCCCCAAGGGCACCCACCTCACCCTCATCGAGGTGCAGCCCGAAGCCCCCGTCCGCCCCGACCGCACCCCGGAGTGAGCTGATGACCACCACCGACCCGGACCCATCCACCTTCCCCGAACCTCCCAAGGTGTCAGGCGACGACGGCGGCACGGGCCACCTCGAAGAGCTGCGCACCGACCCCATCGGCCTCCTGGAGCGCACGCGGACCGAGTGCGGCGACGCCGGCGAGTTCCGTCTGGCCGACAAGGAGGTGGTGCTGCTCACCGGGGCCGAGGCCAACGAGGTGTTCTTCCGCG
>CAZIVZ010000017.1:0-17261 GCA_964542495.1 uncultured Aquihabitans sp. | reverse complement strand
GCCGTCGGTGGGCAGCACGTGACTCGGCCCGGCGAGGTAGTCACCGACCGATGCCGGCGACCACGGTCCGCAGAAGACGGCGCCGGCGTGGCGCACCATCGGCACCAGCGCCTGCGGGTCCTCGGTGATCAGCTCCAGGTGCTCGGGAGCGACGGTGTTCGAGACCGCGAGGGCCTGCTCGGGCGAATCGCACAGCACGGCGTAGCCCCCCTCGGCGAAGGTCGACTCGATGTCGGTTCGCCGCGGGGCCACCGCCACCTGGGCCCCGATCTCGTCGCACACGGCGTCGAGGGCGGCCTCGGACCAGCTGACGAGCCAGGCCAGCCCGCCCGGACCGTGCTCGGCCTGGAGGATCACGTCCACGGCCGCCAGATCGGCCGGCGCCGTCTCGTCGACGATCACGACCACCTCGGAGGGACCGGGGAACGACGACGGCACGCCCACCAGGCCCGCCACCTCGCGCTTGGCGATGGCCACGTAGACGTTTCCGGGGCCCACGATCACGTCGACCGGGGGCACCGACTCGGTGCCGTAGGCCATCGCCCCCACGGCCTGGGCCCCGCCGATGGCGTACACCTCGTCGACCCCGGCGATGGCGGCGGCGGCGAGCGTGGCCGCCGGCACCTGGCCCGTGCGGTCCGGCGGGACGCACAGCACCACCTCGCCCACGCCCGCAACCAGGGCCGGGATGGCGGTCATGAGCACCGTGCTGGGGTAGATCGCCCGCCCGCCGGGCACGTAGCACCCGGCCCGGTCGACCGGCACCTTGCGACCCACCACCGCGATGCCATCTCGCTCGTAGCGGTGGTCCCCCACCACCTGCTGCTCGTGGAAGTGCCGGATGCCAGCCGCGGCGACCTCGAGGGCGGTGCGCAGCTCCGGGTCGATCGACTCCAGTGCGGCGGCGATGTCAGCGGCCGGCACCCGCAGGGCCCCGGGGCGCACCCCGTCGAAGCGCTCGGTGAGGTCCCGGACGGCCTCGTCGCCACGCGCCCGGACGTCGGCCAGGATCGCCTTGACGGCCGCCACGGGCTCGTCTGCGGCCTGGTGGGGTCGGGGCAGGCGACCTCGGAGGTCGTTCCCTTCGCCTCGGAGGTCGAGTCGTCGCAGCACGAGCGCCGAGGCTACCGGCCACCCCCCAGGCGCCCGAACCCGGTTCCCGGCGCCCGACGCACCGGCGCACCGGCGGCGATGGGATCAGCCGCCGCCGAGGGCCTTGCCTGCACGCTCCAAGGCGCGCGTGGCCATGGCGAGCGAGCGCTCGGCCTCGAACAGGGCGTTGGCGGCATCGGCCGTGCCACCCGAGTCGAGCTGCTCGCCGAGCGCGGCCACCCGGACCATGGCGTCGTCGATCGAAGCGGTGATGGCCGAGAGCTGCGCACGGTCGAGCGAGGACATGACGTGAGTCTGCCCCGGACGGCCGAGCGCCGGGTGGAAAAACAGCACCGCCGCCCCGAAGGGCGGCGGTGCAGCGACACCAGGCGGCGGATCCCAGCGTCGCGTCCAACCAGGTGGCGGGTACCTGGTCTGAGGAGCACTCTACGACATCTTTCGCGCGGTCGTCACGCGGTTGCGCCCGCAAATTGGCATCCTAATCGTGACATCGGTCACGGGTAGCCGGGCGAGCCCACGCGGCCGGCGGATGGACAGGTGCCAGCAAGGATGCAGATGTCACAGGCTGCCCTGCGGGCCGTGCACACCCGGCGACCGTGGAGGATCAACCGCAGGCTGAACGCGCCCCGCTGCCCAGCGGGGACCAGGGGGTCGAGCGCGTGCTCCACCTTCACCGGGTCGGTCTCGGTGGTCAGCCCGAGCCGGCGAGCCAGCCGCAGCACGTGGGTGTCGACCGGGAGCCCCGGCAGGCCCTGGGCCACCGAGCGGACCACGTTGGCCGTCTTGCGCCCCACCCCGGGCACGGTCACCCAGTCGTCCATGGCGGTGGGCACCTGGCCGCCGAAGCGGTCGACCAGGGCGTTGGCCATGCCGATCAGGCTCTTGGTCTTGTTCTTGTAGAAGCCCGTGGACCGGATGATCGCCTCGACCTCGCTCGGCGCGGCGTGGGCGAGGTCCTCCGGCGTGGGGTACCGGGCGAACAGGTGGGGCGTGACCATGTTGACGCGAGCATCGGTGCACTGGGCGGAGAGGATGGTGGCGGCCAGCAGCTCGAAGTCGTTGGTGTGGCGGAGCTCGCACAGCTCTCGAGCCGTGCCGGGGTACTCCTCGGCGAGGAGCGCGAGGACGCGCCGGGCGCGGCCAGCCGGGGTGCGAGGTCGGGCCATGGCCCGGAGGCTACGGGCTGGCCCGGCCGATCCGGGCGGTAGCGTCGCGGGGTGCCTCGCTCCGCCGACCTCGTCGCCCGCGGGTGCGTCGCCGTCGAGCGGTCGCCAGGGCTGGAGCTCCACTTCGTCCGGCGCGGCGAGCGCACCGAGGTGGAGGTAACCGGACCGGCGGTCGGCGCTGCGGACCCGGTGGTGGCCCGCACCGCCGCCGCGCTGCGGTCGCTGGGCCAGCACCCCGACCTCGCCGGGTCCACGATCTCGCTGGCCTCCGACCACCCCGTCGACCAGCTCGACGCCTTCCCCGAGGCCGTGGCCGATGCCGCCGGTCTGGTCCGGCGCCGAGACCTGCTCCAGCTCCGGCGGCCGCTCCCCGTGCCCGCCGACCACCCTGTTCGGCCCCGGGCGGCATCGGTCGCCACCCGAGCGTTCGACCCCGACCCGCGGGGCAGCGATCGTGCCGCGTGGATCCGGGCCAACAACCGCTCCTTCGCCGCCCACCCCGACCAGGGCCGCGAGACCGAGGCCACACTGAGCGCGCGCCTCGGTGAACCGTGGTTCGACGCTGAAGGCCTCCTCGTGGTCGACGACCCCGACCGGCCCGGCGAGCTGGCCGGCAGCTGCTGGACGAAGGTCCATCCCGCCACCGACCACGAACCGGCCCTCGGCGAGATCTACGTGATCGGTGTCGATCCCACCCAGCAGGGCTCGGGGCTCGGCGCCGCCCTGGTCCTGGCCGGGCTCGACCACCTCGCCGCCACGGGCCTCGCCACGGCGGTCCTGTTCGTGGACGCCGACAACGATCCGGCGCTGGCCCTCTACGACCGGCTCGGGTTCTCGCGCCACGGCCGCCGTCGGGTGTACACGCGATGAGCGCCCTCCCCCGCTCCCGCTACGACTGGAGCCGGGCCGAGCTGACCGAGCTCCTCGCCGACCAACCGCGCTACCGGGTCGACCAGGTCTGGCAGGGGCTCCACGACCACGGCACCGATCCCGAGCAGTGGTCGAACCTCCCCAAGGCCCTGCGGTCCACCCTGGCCGACGCCCTGCCCCCCGCGCTCGAGCTCGCCGCCGAGTCCGTGAGCGACGACGGCCAGACCGTGAAGTGGCTCTGGGCCCTGGCCGACGGCCAGCAGGTGGAGACGGTGCTCATGCGCTACCCCGACCGCGCCACCGTCTGCGTGTCGTCGCAGGCCGGCTGCGCGATGGCCTGCAGCTTCTGCGCCACCGGCCAGGCGGGCTTCGACCGCCACCTCACCACGGGTGAGATCGTCGAGCAGGTCATCCGGGCCCGCGCCCGAGCCGCCGCCGACGGCCAGCGGCTGTCCAACGTGGTGTTCATGGGGATGGGCGAGCCGTTCGCCAACTACGACCGCACCTGGGACGCCGTCACCCGCATCCACGGCGATCTCGGCCTGAGCGCCCGCCACCTCACGCTGTCCACGGTGGGCGTGGTGCCCGGCATCCGGCGCCTGGCCGCCGCCGAGCTGCCGGTCAACCTCGCCGTCTCGCTGCACCTCGCCAACGACCGGGAGCGAGACGACCTGGTGCCCATCAACCGGCGGTACCCGCTGGCCGTGCTGGCCGAGGCCTGCCGGCACTACGTCGACGCCACGCGCCGCCGGCTCTCGTTCGAGTGGGCGCTGATCGACGGCGTCAACGACACCGAGCGACACGCCCGGGAATTGGCCGACTACGCCCGCCCGCTGCGGGCCCACGTCAACCTCATCCCGCTCAACCCCACGCCGGGCTACGCGGTAAGGGGCACACCTCCCGGCCAGGTGCGCGCCTTCGCCGACCTGCTCGGCGACCTCGGGCTGAACGCCACGGTGCGCGCCAACCGCGGCACCGACATCGACGCCGCCTGCGGCCAGCTGCGGGCCACCCACGCGGGCGGCGCCAGCGCGGTGCCCGACCCCGTCAGACGCTGACCGACGGCCGGCCGGTCGCTGGGTGGTGGCTCAGCGCCACCAGAGCACGTCGGTGCCGGAGCCCGGTCCGTACCAGAACACCCCGTCTCGGCCGCCGGCGGAGAAGGCCCCGACGAAGGGCTGGTGGTTCCCTCCCAGCGTCAGGCCCACCGAGGCGCGCCCGCGGTCGCCGCCCCATCGCGTCCACAGGTCGCTCGTATCTCCCGGGGCGTACCAGAGCAGGTCGTCGCGGCCGTCGCCGCCGAGGTCGGCCACCACCGGCTGGTAGGTGGTGTTGACCTTGAACATCTGCGCCGCGAACTTGCCGCCGGACCCGCCGAACCAGGCCGAGTCCTGGCCCGAGCCGGGTGCGTACCAGACGATGTCGTCTCGGCGGTCGCCGTCGAAGTCTCCCACCAGCGGCCAGTAGGCCCCACCTGCGGCCACGGCCTTGGTTGCGTAGCCACCGCGGGTGCTGTGGAGCCACATCGAGTCACCCGCGGGCCCCGGGGCGTACCAGAACAGGTCGTCGAGGCCGTTGCCGTCGAAGTCGCCGACGATCACCGCGTAGTTGCCGCGCACGGTCCGGGCCGACGACCGGAACCCGTTGCCGGTCCAGGTCCAGACGGCGTCGGCACCGTTCCCTGGGCCGTACCACAGGATCTCGTCGCCCCCCTTGCCGTCGAAGTCGCCGACGGTGGGGCGCTTGCCCGCCCCGGGTGACAGCCGGGAGCTCGTGAAGGTGCCGTTGCCGTTGGATCGCCACAGCACGGTGAGCCCGTCCCGTCGCGAGTACCAGAGGAGGTCGTCACGGCCGTTGCCGTCCACGTCGAGGGCGACGACGTCGTCGAACGCGCCGTCGATCACGAAGGGCTTGGGGGTGAACCCTCCGGACCCGGTGCCGAGCCACAGCACGTCACCAGCGCGGCCCGGGGCGTACCAGAGCACATCGCCTCGACCGTCGCCGTTGGCGTCGAGTGAGACGGGGCGAAAGGTGCCCGACACCGTCTGGCGCGTGGCGTTCACGCCCGCGGGCGGCGCCAGCGGGTCGGTGGCCGGCGGGGGCGGCTGGTTGGAGCTGCCGCCGCACGCGCCGCGCTTGGCCGTGACGTCGCACAACCCGGAAGACTTCGCCCAGGCCAGCCCGGATCCGGCCTGGTTGGACCGGGGCCGGGCGTTCTTGCCGATCTGGCGCACCGCGGAGATGTCGGCGTCGTAGCCGGTGTCCACCCGGAGCCAGTGGCGCTCCTCGTTGCCGTTGCGCTTGATGACGTAGAAGGGCTTCGAGAGCGGCGCCGGCTTCGTGACGGGGCTGCCGTTGCCGTCCGGCGCCACCGTGGCCCACGCCGTCGCGCCCTGGATGACGCCAACCGACGGGTTGACGTACCAGCACTCGACGGTCTGGCCACCCAGCGTGCAGGTGCGCTTCACCACGCCACCGGTGGCGGTGATGCCGGGCACCAGGCTGATGTTGGAGAAGTACGGGTCCTGACCCGTCATCCGGTCGAACTCGATCTGGCACAGGGGGCAACCGCGGGTGGTGGTGCCGGCCCACCAGGGCCACCAGGCGGCGTCACGTCGCTCCTGCTCGGTGAACGGCGCCCCGTGGCCGACGATGTTGACCGGCGGTTCGCAGTAGCGAGCGGCCATGCCCCGGGCGACGTCGGCGGCGACGATCCGCACGTCCATCCGTTCGACGGCGGTGTACGGGGCGCCGACCCCGGCGCTGTCGTACTGGAAGATGCCGATGCCGGGGTGCCAATAGGCCCGGGTGTAGGCGGTGTAGGGGTCGCGGAAGGCGTAGAGCCCGTAGTTGGCGCTCACGTTGGTGGTGGTGTCCATGACGCCGTTCCACTCGTCGTAGCGAGAGAGGGTCATGGGCGCCGGCGCCGAGGTGGGACGGGTGGCGGCCGAGGACTCCTTGAAGATCGGTGAGGTCACCAGGGCGGTGAGGCCGGGGGCGCTGAGCCCGGCGCAGCGGGTGGTGGCCTCCGTGGCGGCGTTGATGGCCTCCCACGGCCCCTGCCCGAAGTACTTCGTGACCGGGACGGCATCGGCCTTGCCCGCCGGGTCCGACGGGGTCTCCCCGGCAGGGGCGGCCGAGGCGGCGGTGGGTGGGGAATCGCCGCTGCCCACGGGCACGCCGTCGGTGAACCCGCTGGGCAGGTCGCTCGGGTCACCCGCAGCCGACGCCGCCGTGACGGAGGCGCCGACGGCCGCCGTGGAGACCACGAGGGAGCAGACCAGCAGGAGGGGGGCGAAGCGGCGCATGGGACCTTCTCGGTTCGCCACCGAACGGTGGTGGCGCACCTGTCGACAGCAGGACATCTCGCCCCGCGCCGTAGCGGGACCGACACCCAGGGCGAGATCCTAGGTGCCCAGACCTATCGGCGCCTCGTCGCCCCGGATGAGGACGGTGAGCGATCCGGCCCGCACCGCGTCGACCAACCGCTCTCCCGCGGCCACCTCGGCGCCGTCCCACACCACGCTCCGGATGACCGTCGCCTCGGGGTGGACGTGGGAGCCGGCACCCACCACCGAGGCACCGCCGGAGGCGGTCAGGTTGGCCCGGAGGTAGTCGGCGGGGGTCCCGCAGTCGACGAAGGCGCCCGACCGCAGGACCAGGTCGACCCGGCCGGCGGCCGACTCGGCGCGCCACTGCACCTCGTAGAGCCCCGATGGCTCGGCCGCGAGCTCGCCGACGAGTCGTGCCGGCAGGAGGGCCACGCCGCAGTAGCGGGCCGTGCCGAAGTCGCCCCGATCCGGGTCGTGGACGCAGAGCAGGCGGACCCGTTCGCGGTCCCACTCGGCCACGAAGTCGTCGAGGTCGAGGTCGTCGGGGAACCACGCGTCGCTGTTGGTGACCAGCACGTGGCGACCGTCGAGCCACGGCCGCAGCGCTCCGAGGGCGCCCGCCGTGCCCAGGGCGACGGGGGCCTCGAACGAGCGGTGGACGGCACCGGGGAGGTGGGCGTCGAGCGCGGTCGCCCCGTGGTGGAGGTTGACCGCCACGGCGCCCACGTGGGGGACCACCCGGGCGATCGCCAGGTCCACCAGGGGCCGGGCCCCCACCGGGCACAGCGCCTTGGGGCGCAGCCGCGTGAGCGGCGCGAGCCGACGGCCCGCACCGGCGGCCAGGACCACCCCTGCCAGACTGTCATCCATGCACTTCACCCGATGGTGGAACCCTTCGCTGCCCCAGACGCTGCTGTACGGCGTCATGTTGCTCTACGCGAACGCCGTGTTCAGCCTCACCTCGCTCCTCGGGCTCGGCATCGGGGGCTCTGCCTACGAGCTCGCCCCGGTGCTCTACACCGGCACCTTCTCCAGCCTCGACCAGATCACCACGATCCAGACGGTGGCCGTGCTCGCCGGCGCCCTGGCCTACGGGTTCGCGGGCCTCGGCATCGCCAACGGCCAGAAGATCGGCTGGAGGGTCGGGATCGCGGTGGCCGCCGGGGGCGTCGTGCTGCCGGTGGTCGCGTTCGTCCGCGGCGTCGACCTCGGCGGCGCCTACATCTTGAACCTCCTGTTCGACGTGGCCCTGCTGGTGCTGCTCGGGCACCCCCAGAGCCGCACGTACCAGGACATCTGGTTCGAGGGTCCGGCCCGGCGTACCGGTCCCCGTCGCTGACGGACCGTCAGATCGGGCGTGGCATGCTGGAGCCATGACCACCGTCATCCAAGGCATCGCCGGCCTGAGGGAACTCGTCGGCACCCATCTCGGCTACTCGGACTACGTGGAGATCACCCAGGACCGGGTGAACACGTTCGCCGACGCGACCGGTGACCACCAGTGGATCCACGTCGATCCCGAGCGGGCCAAGGCGGAGAGCCCCTTCGGCGGCCCCATCGCCCACGGCTACCTCACGCTCTCGCTCGGGCCGCTCCTGGCCCCGCAGATCATGCGGGTCGAGGGCATCAAGATGGGGGTCAACTACGGGGCCGACAAGGTGCGCTTCCCCTCCCCCGTGCCGGTGGGCGCCAAGCTCCGCCTCGGCGCCGAGCTCACCAAGGTCGAAGACATCGCCGGCGGCGTGCAGGTGTGGATGACCTTCACCTTCGAGTGCGAGGGTGCCGCCAAGCCCTCGTGCGTGAGCGAGAACGTCTTCCGCTACTACGAGTGACCGGTGCGCTCAGGCCACCGACACGTTGAAGGCCTGTCCCACCGCGTAGGCGATCGCCATGGCGGCGGCACCGCCGAGGAACACCCGCAGGGCGGGCCGGATGGGCGGCGCGCCGCCGAGGCGCGCCCCCAGCGCGCCCAGCGCGCCCAGGCCCACCAGGGCCGACACCACCACCGCGGGCACGCGCGCCCCGGCACCCACCACCAGCACCACCAGCAGGGGCACCAGCGCGCCCAGCGAGAAGCTCACCGCCGACACGGTGGCGGCCTCGAGCGGCCGGGCCAGGTCGTCGGGATCGAGGCCCAGCTCGTCGCGGGCGTGGGCGGTCAGGGCGTCGTGCTCGGTGAGGGCCACGGCCACCTCGTGGGCGAGCGGGCGGGCCAGGCCCCGCTTCTCGTAGATGGTGGTGAGCTCGGCCAGCTCGGCCCGAGGCATGGTCGCGAGCTCCTCGATCTCGGTGGCGAGATCGGCGCGCTCGGCATCTCGCTGCGACGACACCGAGCTGTACTCGCCGATGGCCATCGAGCCGGCGCCCGCCACCAGCGAGGCCACGCCGGTCGCCATCAGGACCGGACGCCCCGCCGAGGCCGATGCCACGCCCACGAGCAGGCTGGCCGTCGACAGCAGGCCGTCGTTGGCCCCGAGCACCCCGGCGCGCAGCCACGACGCCCGGTGACCCGCGTGCTCCTCCACGTGGTGGCGCACGCCCGAGCGACGGCCGGTCCGGGACAGCCGCGTGCGCGACTTCGGCTGGGCCTCGGGGCCTCGGGCCACATCGCCCGTGATCGCGTCCATGGCCCCATGTTGGGGTCTCCCCGTCGATGTTCGCACCTTCGTCACGATCGGCAAGGAGCCGACTCCGGCGGCCGTGAGGCATCCCTGACAGCCCCCTGGATTTCGGGACGCGTCGGGGTCGCCCGCTACCGTCGGTCCGAGTGCTGAGCTGGAACCTGGCGGATCTGTTCGAGAGCGTCGCCGATGCGGTCGGCGACCGGGAGGCGGTGGTCTCGGACGCGGCGCGTCTCACCTACGCCGACCTCGATCGGCGTTCGAACCAGCTCGCCCGCCACCTCGCCGACCTCGGCGTCGGCCCCGGCGACCACGTCGCCCTGGTGCTGCGAAACGGCCACCAGTACCTCGAGGCGATGCTGGCCGCGTTCAAGCTGCGCGCCGTACCCGTGAACGTCAACACCCGCTACACCACCGAGGAGCTTCGCTACCTGCTCACCGACGCCGCCCCTCGGGTGGTGATCCACGAGGCCGACCTCGCCGGCCTGCTCCCCCCGGCGGTGGCGGACCTCGACCCCCGTCCCGTGCTGGTCGACGGGTCGACGGGCTACGAGGATGCGCTGGCCTCGCAGCACGGCCAACGGCTGTCGGTCACCCGGCACGGCGACGACCGCTACGTGCTGTACACCGGCGGCACCACCGGGCTCCCGAAGGGCGTGGTCTGGCGCCACGAGGACCTGGTCTTCTCGGCGCTCGGCGGCGGCAACGCCGACGGCGACCCGGCCGAGGCCCCCGAGGAGGTCGCGGTGAACGCCCGGCGCAACCGCTCCCGGTGCCTTCCCGCCTCGCCGTTCACCCACGGCACCGCCCAGTGGAGCGCGCTGGGCACCCTGCTGGCGGGCGGGACGATCGTGGTCGACCGCGGTGAGCACTTCGACGCAGCCCGCCTGCTCGACCTGGCCGATCGGGAGCGGGCCACCCTCCTGGTGGTCGTGGGCGATGCCTTCGCTCGCCCGTTGGCCGACGCCCTGTCGGCCGCGCCCGATCGCTGGGCCCTCGACGAGCTCCTGGTGATCCTCTCGGGCGGGGCCGTGCTCTCGCCCACGGTCCGCCGGGAACTGCTCGACCTGCTGCCGTGGGCGGTGGTGGTCGACGGGTACGGCACCTCGGAGACCGGCGGACAGGGCCAGATGCCGGCCTGGGCCGGCCAGGTCAGCGGTGCACAGCCCCGGTTCCACGTCGACGAGGACACCGTGGTGCTCGACGACGGTGGCCGCCCGGCACCACCGGGGAGCGGCCTCGTGGGCCGTCTCGCCCGTCGGGGCCGCATCCCGCTCGGCTACCACGGCGACCCCGTGGCCACCGCGGAGACGTTCGTGGTGCTGGACGGGCAGCGGTGGGCGATCCCCGGCGACCTCGCGCGCGTGGAGGGCGACGGCTCGGTCACCCTCCTCGGGCGCGGAGCCTCGTCGATCAACTCGGGAGGCGAGAAGGTCTTCCCCGAGGAGGTCGAGATGGTCCTGAAGGCGCATCCCGCCGTGTTCGACGCCGTCGTGATCGGCGTCCCCGACGATCGCTTCGGCCAGCGGGTCGCGGCCGTGGTCCAGCTGCGGGTCGGCCGCACGCTGGCGCCGGCCGAGGTGGAACGCCACTGCCGGGACCGGCTCGCGCCGTTCAAGGTGCCGCGGCGACTCGTGGAGGTCGAGGAGGTGCGACGCCACCCATCGGGGAAGGCCGACCTCCGGTGGGCGATGGAGCGGGTGCTCGACCGTCCCGCCCGCTGACGCCGGTCAGGCCCGGAGGGGGGCGGTGCGCTCGGCGACCGCCACGCAGGCCACGTCGTGGTCGCCGTCGACCCAGCCCGACTCGGTGGGGTACTCCACGACCACCTTGAAGTCGGCCGGCCGGTTGTCGATCCGGGACACCTTCGGCTCGCATCGGGCCACGGCGATCGCGGTGAGCTCCGCCTTGCCGGGGTAGGGCGCGTCGGCGTCGCGGTTCACGGCGAAGACGCCGAGCACCTCGTAGCCGTGCGGCGAGTCGCACGAGACCTGGGGGCCGCCGACCTCCACCCGCTCGTCGCGTCGCGGGTCCTTCCGAGGCTCGGTCTCCCAGCAGGTGTCCTCGTCCTTGGCCGGACGCTCCCACCCGGAGTCGGCCACGATGGTGAGGCGGCGATAGCCCCAACGGGCGTGCTGGACGGCGTTGAGGTCGCCGACGCCCAGCGGGGCGTCGGCGGCGGGCGTCCGCCGCACCGTGACCACCGTGGTCGCCACCAGAGCGGCCAGGCCCAGCACCCCGACCACGAGGATGACCACCGCGGGCACGAGGCCCCGACGCTGGTCGGGGTGGGTGGTGATGCGGTACCGGGCGCGGTTCCCGCTCAGGATGGCGACGATCAGCGCCGCGCCGCCGAAGGCCCACAGCAGCGCGATCAGGTACGGCTCGTCGAGGGAGTTCGATCCCACCAGCGCCATCGCCGCCAGCACGAGGGCGATGATGCCCGGGCGGATGGCGGCGTCGAGTCGGCGGCGGTGCGGCGCGGTGGCGATTCGGCCCGAGGACCGCTCGGCCACCGCCGGAGGCAGTCCCTCGCCCGCGGTCAGGTCCCGACCGGCGAAGGTGCGAGTGGCGCCACCGCCCGCGTTGTCGGCAGCGGCACGCATGAGCACGTCGGTCATCTCGGGCATCGACCCCACCGCGGTGGGAGGCACCGCCTGGGCCGCGGGGTCCGGCTCGATGCCGGCGTCGACCGTGGGCACCGACGGCGCGAACGGCACCGACGGGGCACCCACGGGCACCGGTTCGGCGACCGCGTCCGGGTCCGGGACCGTGTCGGTGGGGACCGACGCCGCACCGGCCAACGGCGCTGCAGGCGCACCCCGTGCCGAGACGTCCTCGTGGGCCAGCTCGGCCTCGAGGATGGCGACGTCGGCCGGGGCGAGGTCGGCGCCGGCCCACGTGGCGTCGATGCCGAGCCGGAGGCACTGCTCGAGCACCGCCGATGCCGGCAGCTGCAGCTGGGCGGCCAGTTCGGTGACCTTCATGTGTTTCTCCGCCTGCTCCCCCACGGTCCGGCCCTCCCACAGTTCACGGACTACGTCCGGTGGAGCTTAGGTGAACGTCGACACCGTCCCGGACACCAGGGGCATCGGGTACCTTGCTGACCCGACCGTCGGCACGTGGAGGACCACCCCCAATGGCGTACAACCTGGCCCAGGTGAACGAAGCGGTGGCCGCCGCCAACCCGGACCGTCCGGCGGTGATCCACCCCGGCGGCACGATGACCTACCAGGAGCTGACCGATCGCACGAGGCGGTTCGCCCACGCGCTGGCGGCCCGCGGGTACGGCTGCCACACCGAGCGCAGCGGGCTCGCCGGCCACGAGTCGGGCCAGGACCACCTCGCCATCTACCTCCACAACGGCCCCGCGTACCTCGAGACCATGATCGGCGCGTTCAAGGCCCGGCTGGCGCCGTTCAACGTGAACTACCGGTACGTGGCCGAGGAGCTGCAGTACCTGCTCGACAACGCCCAGGCCAAGGTGGTCGTCTACCACGACGCCTTCGCGCCCACCCTGGCCGAGGTCCTGCCGCTGCTGCCGTCGGTGACCCTGCTCGTGCAGGTGCCCGACGGCTCCGGCAACGCGCTGCTCCCCGACGCCGTCCGCTACGACGACCTCCTCGCCGAGGGCTCCACCGACCCGCTGGACCTCACGCTCTCGCCCGACGACCTGTACATCCTCTACACCGGCGGCACCACCGGCATGCCCAAGGGCGTGCTGTGGCGCCAACACGACATCTTCATCGGAGCCATGGGCGGCCGACCGTTCGGCCAGCCCACCGCGTTCGAGTCGCTCGAGGCGATCGTGGAGGCGTCGGCCAACGGCGGTGCCGCCATGATGTCGGCTGCCCCCCTGATGCACGGTGCGGCGCAGTGGGCCACCTTCACCGCGTTCACGAGCGGCAACACCGTGATCTTCCCCGAGCACGTCACCCACCTGGACCCGGTCGACATCTGGTCCACGGTGGAGCGGCACCGGGTCCTGACCCTCCAGATCGTGGGCGACGCCATGGGCCGGCCCCTGATCGACGAGCTCGAGCGCACGCCCTATGACCTCTCCGGCTTCCTCGCCCTGGTCAGCGGGGGTGCCGCGCTCAACTCCACCCTCAAGGAACGCTTCCTCGAGCAGGTGCCGCACGCCATCGTGCTCGACGCCGTGGGCTCGTCGGAGACCGGTGCCCAGATGGGCCACACCTCGGCCAAGGGCGCGGCAACCACCGGCACGTTCACGCCTGGGCCCGAGACGTCGGTCGTGAGCGCCGACCTGTCCGCCGAGCTTGCGCCAGGCAGCGAGGAGACCGGCTGGCTGGCCCAGCGGGGCCACGTGCCCCTCGGCTACCTGGGCGATGCCGCCAAGACCGCGGCCACCTTCCCCGTGATCGGCGGCGTGCGCTTCGCCGTGCCCGGCGACCGGGCCAACTGGCGGGCCGACGGGGTGATCGAGCTGCTCGGACGGGACTCGGTCACCATCAACTCCGGCGGCGAGAAGATCTTCGCCGAGGAGGTCGAGCAGGCCCTCGCCCACCACCCCGCGGTCTACGACGTGATCGTGGTGGGGCGCCCGAGCGAGCAGTGGGGATCCGAGGTGGTGGCCATCGTGCAGGTGGCCCACGACGCCAGCGTCACCGACGAGGAGCTGCTGGCCGAGGCCCAGCGCCACATCGCCCGCTACAAGCTGCCCAAGGCCTTCGTGTACCGCGAGGCGCTGGTGCGCTCCCCCGCCGGCAAGGCCGACTACCGCTGGGCGAAGGCCCAGGCGCTCGACGCCTGATCCGCCCCGAACCTCAGCCGGCCTCGGCCAGCGCAGCCCGCACGCCGGGGGCCTCGGCGCCGACGGTCGTGTCGTCTCCGTGGCCGGTGTGGACCACGGTGTCGGGCGGGAGCGGGAGGAGGACCTCGGCGATGCTGCGCAGGATCGTCCCCTTGTCGGAGAACGATCGCCCGGTGGCACCAGGCCCCCCGTTGAAGAGGGTGTCGCCCGAGAACAAGATGCCGTCGGACTCGTCGTGGAGGCAGCATCCCCCCGGGCTGTGGCCCGGCGTGTGGAGCACGGTGAGGGTGACACCCCCGGCCCTCAGCTCCTGACCGTGGGCGAGGGTGCCGTCGGCAGGACGGTCGGGGTTGACGACCTCCCAGAGCATGGTGTCGTCGGGGTGCAGCAGGATCGGCGACCCCACCGCGTCGGCCAGGGCGGCGGCAGCGTTGATGTGGTCGTTGTGGCCGTGGGTGCACACGATGGCCACCACGCGTCGACCGTCGATGCCGTCGACGATGGGCCGGTGGTCGTGGGCGGCGTCGACCACCAGCACCTCCCGGTGGTCGCCCACGATCCAGATGTTGTTCTCGACCTCGAAGTCACCGCCGTCGAGCGAGAAGGTGCCGCTGGTGACGACCCGATCCACCCGGGCGGCCATCAGGCGTCCTCCCCCTCGGCGCCGAGCACCACGACCGAGCGGAGGACCTCGCCCTGCTCCATGCGGTGGAAGGCATCCTCCACGTGGTCCAGCGCGATGGTCTCGGACACGAAGCGGTCGAGCTCGAGGCGCCCCTGGAGGTAGAGGTCGATCAGCATCGGGAAGTCCCGGCTGGGCAGGCAGTCGCCGTACCACGACGGCTTGAGCCGACCGCCCCGACCGAAGAAGTCGATCATGGGCAGCTCCAGGCGCATCTCGGGGTTGGGGACCCCCACCTGCACCACCGTGCCGGCCAGGTCACGGGCGTAGAACGCCTGCTCGAACACCTTGGGGTTGCCCACCGCCTCGATGCAGACGTCGGCGCCGTTGCCGTCGGTGAGGTCCCGGATGGCCTCCACCGGGTCGACCTCCGAGGCCAGCACGGTGTGGGTGGCGCCGAAGGTCTCGGCCAGCTCCAGCTTCCGGGGGTCGAGGTCGACGGCGATGATCGTGGCGGCGCCGGCCAGGCGGGCACCCATGATCGCCGCGTCGCCCACGCCGCCGCAGCCGAACACGGCTACGGAATCTCCCCGCCCCACCTCGCCGGTGTAGAGCGCGGCTCCCAGGCCGGCCATCACGCCGCAGCCCAGCAGCCCGGCGGCCTCGGGGCTCGCGGCAGGATCCACCTTGGTGGCCTGACCTGCGGCCACGAGCGTCTTCTCGGCGAAGGCGCCGATGCCGAGCGCGGGCGAGAGGGCCACTCCGTCGAGGGTCATCTTCTGGGTGGCGTTGTGGGTGGCGAAGCAGTACTGCGGGCGACCGCGCCGGCACGATCGGCATTGGCCGCACACGGCCCGCCAGTTGAGGATCACGAAGTCGCCGGGCTCGAGATCGGTCACGTCGGGGCCGACCGACTCCACCAGACCGGCCGCCTCGTGGCCGAGCAGGAACGGGAAGTCGTCGTTGATCGCGCCCTCGCGGTAGTGCAGGTCGGTGTGGCAGACCCCGCAGGCCTGCACGGCCACCAGCACCTCGCCCGGGCCGGGATCGGGGATGTCGATGATCTCCACCGAGACCGGCTCACCCTTGGCCTTGGCCACCACGGCACGGACCTGCTGCGGCATCTCGTTCCCCTTCGCTCGACGGTGCGGCGACCGTACCCCGATCAGGACCGGCGCGGCAGGCGAGCCAGTTGGGCCACCAGCACGTCGAGTGGCGTGAGCGATCGCAGGGGTGCGGGCACCAGATCGAGCGGGACCGCACCGGCCTCGAGGCGGCCGACCTCGTCGGGCGACAGCCCGTAGGCGGCGGCGAAGCCGCAGCGGCTGCGGGCCTGGCCACCCCGGATGGCCAGGAGGGCGAACGCCACCTCCCAGTGCGGTCCCTGCGGCTCGGGCAGGGCGTCGACCAGGCGCCGGAGCGGGCCCACCAGGTGGGCACCGCTGTCTCGGCCCGCCGGGTGCCGCCGCCGGGAGCCCTCGGCCGCCACCAGGTCGGTGGGCACGCCGGCCGGGACCGCCCACGGCGCCGGCACCTCAGCACCCCTCATGCGACGATCGCCAGGTCGGCGAGCCCCGCGTACCGAGGATCGGCGGCGGCGAGCTCGAGCAGGCGGACCCGCACCCGGCGGGTCTGCTGGCGGACGGCCTCGGGCCGCAGCCCGATCAGCGCGCCCACGGTGGCGGCCGGCGACCGGTCACCCAGCGACGACTGCAGCTCGGTCTCGAAGAACAGGAACTGGTCACGGGGCGTGGCCACCTGGCTCACCGCGTCCCACAGGAGGGCGACGACCGGGTCCTGCTCGGCCAACCGGGCCACCACCTCCAGGGTGGGGGGCTCGTGGCCGGGGCTGGCCGGGCCATCCGCCCGCTCGGCCTGGGCCTGCTCGACCACCTCGAGCGAGCGGGTGTGCTGGCCGACGTAGCCGTCGACCACCGCCGCCACCCGGTGGCGCGCCCACACCCAGGGCGGGACCCCGAAGTCCGGGTTCCACCCCTTGGCCAGGCGGAACAGCTCCATCGAGACGTCGGTGGCGAGCTGGTCGACGTCGTCGGCGGAGAGCCGCGCACCGCGGGACGAGGCGACCCCCCGCACCACCCGCTCGATCTCGGGACCGAACGACGTGCGCAGGGTGAACACCGCCGCCCCGTCGCCGGCGGCCGCCGCCGCCATCACCTCGTTCAGCAGCACCTCACGCGCCGTGGGCGCGTCGGTCCCCGCCGTGTCATCGTCCATCTGCGATCCCTCCCGGCCGACGCCCTGTCGACCTCCAGGGACATCATCCGCAGGGGGGGTGACAGCGAACCCGGGCCGGAGGCCCGACGCCGTGGTTCTCGGTACGGATCTGGCTCGTCACGAGCCGATTCGCTACCCAGAGCGCGTGAGGGAGCCGCTCAGGTCCTCAGGCGATCTGGGCGGACGCGGAGAGCTCGGACTGGCCGAGGGCGAACGACTCGTACTCGTCGCTCGTGTCGGTGAGATCCTCGAACTGGATCACGCCGAGCTCGCCGAACTTGGTGCGCAGCCAGCCGTCGCCGGCGTCGAGCAGGCCGAGCTTCTTGCAGTTCGGGACGATCTTCGAGAAGAGCATCGCCTGGAACATCTGGCGGCCCTCGTCTTGCAGCGCCATCTGCACGGCGGCCTTCACGTCGATGCCCATGCGGTGCAGGACCTCCTGCATGAGGAGGCGGTCGCGCATGCGCACGGCGGCCTCGAAGGCGAACTCCTGGCGCTCGCGGATCTCGGCCTGGGTGAGCTCGGTGT